>NZ_CAAAFR010000025.1:0-7345 GCF_900634745.1 Protofrankia symbiont of Coriaria ruscifolia | reverse complement strand
GCGGCCCATCGCGTGCAGCGCCCCGGTGATCGCGAGGTAGGAGATGTCGTGCCCGGCGGTCGGCGACAGCGGGCCGTCCTGACCCCAGCCGGTCATCCTGTCTCCGGCCTCAGCTGGGTGGGGAGCCGATCGCGGCTCGTGAGCCTCAGCCTAACCAGGGCTATTCACGCCAATTCTTGTTGATCTGACGGATCGGGCCGGCCAATGACGGGAAAGTGCCCCGACCTGGGAGGATACGGGTATCTGAAGTCCACGTCGCCAACAAGATCAGAAGGCACTTTCCCGGGAAAGTTTACGGGCTGGTCCACGGGGCTGCCGGTCGAGATCGGTGGCCGTGACGTCGTCGGCATTGTTGCATTCGCGTGCACTGACAGATCTTGGCCGCAAATTTTCCGGTGCCGAGGCTCACCAACACAGCTCCGGGCGGCTGATAGCCCCACTGATTGGGGTACATGAGCGCGTCTGACGGGAAGATCTGCGGTGAAGATCGACTACGATCGACGAATGCAACAGTGCCGGCCAATCAACTGCCTGTCCACCGGTAGAGGTATTCCGGACGTCCGGAGCTGCCGTAGCGGCTCGAGCGTGTCGCCAGTCGTTGATCGGCGAGTCGTTCCAGGTAGCGCCGTGCGGTGACGCGTGAAATGCCGACCGCGGTCGCCACGTCCGCGGTGCGCATATCCGCCGTGCCAGGTTGGGCGTCGGCCTTACGCAGGCAGCTGACGACGGCGTCCAAGGTGTCCGTCGACAGTCCTTTCGGCTGTTGGACGGTGTCGAGTTCGGCGCTGCGTAACGTCGCCAGGGCGCGGTCGACGTCGCGCTGGCCGAGTAGGTCCAGGTCGGCGTCCGCAGTGACCTGCATCCGATAGGCCGCGTACCGTTCGAGGCGGTCACGGAACGCGGCGAAGGTGAACGGTTTGACGATGTACTGGACCACCCCGTATGCAACCGCCGACCGGACCGTGGGCAGGTCGCGCGCCGAGGTCACCGCGATGATGTCCATCGGTGCGCCGCCACCGCGCAGGGCGCGACAGATGTCGAGCCCGCCGATGTCGGGCAGGACGAAGTCCAGCAGTACGAGATCGACGTTACCCAGGCCGGCGAGGCGGAGTGCGTGGCGGCCGCTGGTGGCGACGCCGGCGACGACGAACCCGGGAAGCCGTTCGACGTAGCTGCGGTGCGCGTCTGCGATGATCGGGTCGTCCTCGACGACCAGGGTGCGGACGGGCTCGCCGGTCACGGTAGTCATGGCGTCGTCAGGCCGGCAGTTGCGCGTCGTGCCGGCTCTGTCGCGTCCTGCCGAGGGATGCGGACAGTGAACACCGCGCCGCACTCGCGCCCCACCTCGATCTGGCCGCCGTGGCGCCGGACGACCTGGCGGACCAGGGCGAGCCCGAGGCCGCGTGCTCGACCGTGTCCCCCGTCGCCGCTCGACGTGCTCGCCTTGGTGGTCCAACCTCGTTCGAACGCCGCCGCGACCTGCGACGGGTCGAGGCCGGGACCGCTGTCGGCGACCCGGACCATGAGGCCGTCGTGGTCGCTACACACGGCGACTGTCACCCGCCGTGGGGGATCACCGACTTCTGCGGCTTCGATCGCGTTGTCGATGAGGTTGCCGACGACCGTCACAAGCTCCGCCGACTCGACGTCGAACATCTCGAATCGGGTGTCGTCGGTGATGACGAGGTCCACGCCTCGCTCGGCCGCCTGGGCGGTCTTGCCGAGCAGCAACGCCATGAGGACGGGCTCGTCGACGGCGCCGAGCAGCCGGTCAGTGAGCTGCTGCGACCCGGCGAGCCCGGCGGTGGCGAACTCGACGGCCTCGTCCAACCGGTCGAGCTGCACCAGGGCCACCACCACGTGAAGCTGGTTCGCGGCCTCGTGGCTTTGGGCACGCAACGCGTCAGCCAGGCCCCGCACGGCATCAAGCTCGCCGGTCAGCGCCCGCAGCTCGGTGGTGTCTCGGACCGTCACGACGCTGCCGAGCGGCTTCCCGTCACGGACGGTGGGTTGCGCATTGACCGCAAGCATCCGGTTGCCGGCGAGCAGCACCTCGTCCTCGGCCTGGCGACCACTGCCGAACAGCTCCGCCGTGGCTGGATCGAGGCCGAGTTCCGCCACCCGCCGGCCCTGGGCGTCCACCGGAAGATCGAGCAGCCGGCGGGCCTCGTCGTTGGCCAACAGCACCTTGGCCTGGTCGTCGATGATGAGAACCCCCTCCCGGACGGCGTGCAGCACCGTGTCGTGGTGTTCGTACATTCGGGTGATCTCCACCGGGCCGAGGCCGCGAGTCTGCCGCCGAAGGCGTCGGTTGACCAGCACCGTGCCGCCAACCGCGAGCGCGAGCGCACCCAGTCCGGCAGCCAGCAACACCGGCAGCTGGCGGCCCGCAGTCTCGCTGATGTTGGCGACTGTGATGCCCGCGGCGACCAGGCCGACGACCGTCCCGTCGCCTGTGGTTACCGGCACGACCGCTCGTACCGACGGGCCCAGCGTCCCCGAGTAGGTCTCGGTGAACGCTACGCCTCGTAGTGCCCGTTCGATGTGGCCGAGGAACGGCTGCCCGATGCGACTCGGGTCGGGGTGGGTGTAACGCGTTCCAGCCGGGTTCATCACGACGAGGAAGTCAACCCCGGTCCGGACCCGGGCGGCCTCGACCAGTGGCTCCAGCGTGGAACTCGGCTCGGTCGATCGCAGCGCGGCGACCATGCCTGGAACGTGGGCGAAGGTCTCCGCGACCGCGACGACGCGATCCACCGCCTGACGTCGCGCTGTGTGCCGAGCCTGGAGCACCGACGCGGCGACCGCGGCCACGACGAGCAGCACCACTAGCGTGACCTGCAGGACGAGCACCTGACCCGCGATACTGCGGCGACCCCGTAGCGCGCCGCGACCACCGACGCGCTCGGGGGCACCGCTGGACGAACCGGTCATCGGCCCAGTATGCAGACGGCCGTGGAGCAGTACCAGGCACGAACGAACGCTCCCGTTCCGGGCAGGCATGAACACTACGACCGAAACCGCGACCTTTGGTGTTAGTGCGGTCACCGTAGCTGCCACGCCACGAGGGCGGGCAGCACGGTGGCCCGTCCGACAAGGAGGTTGCCATGGCCGCGTCAGCGTCACCGTCAGCGTTAGAGCCACCGACGGTCGGCAGACCGTCGTCTGCTGTACGCTCGGCCCCCGGACGACGCAAGTGGTACCGCCAGATCTACGTCTGGGTACTGGTAGGCATCGTCGCGGGGATCCTGGTGGGCAATTTCGCGCCCGGGGTCGGTGTCGACCTGCAACCGCTGGGAACGACCTTCGTCGACGCGATCAAGATGGTCATCGCTCCGATCGTGTTCTGCACGGTTGTCGGCGGCATCGCACAGGTTGAGAACCTTCGCAAGGTGGGCCGGGTGGGGCTGAAGGCCGTCATCTACTTCGAGCTCGTGACGAGCGTGGCCCTGGTCCTCGGACTCGTCGTGATGAACGTGCTGCGACCTGGTGACGGCGTACACGCCGACCCGGCCACGCTGACGGTGAACAGCACCGTCAGCGGTTACATCTCGCAAGGCACGTCGCAGGGCTGGGGCGACCATCTGGCCGACCTCGTGCCGGACAGCGTCGTCGGCGCCTTCGCCGATGGCAAAGTCCTTCAGGTGCTGTTTTTCGCCGTGCTCTTTGGCATCGCGCTGAATCTTGCCGGAAAGCAAGGAGCCGCGATCGCCGGCGGGGTCGAGCGAGTCGGCCGCATCATGTTCGGAGTTCTCCGGATCGTCATGTACGCGGCACCGGTCGGTGCGTTCGGCGCAATGGCTTTCACCATCGGCAAGTACGGCCTAGACACCCTCACCAGTCTCGGAAAGCTTGTCGCGGTCTTTTACGGAACGTCGCTGTTCTTCGTCGTCGTCGTGCTCGGCACGATTGCCAGCACTATAGGTGTGAACATCTTCAAGCTGCTCCGCTACATCAAAGAAGAGCTTCTGGTCGTTCTCGGGACGTCGTCCTCCGAGTCGGTCCTTCCACAGATCATGAGTAAACTCGAGACGCTCGGCGCGCCGCGCCAGGTAGTCGGGCTGACCGTGCCCACTGGATACTCGTTCAATCTGGACGGGACCTGCATCTACCTCACACTCGCCACCCTTTACCTCGCGCAGGCCGTCGGGGTCGACCTCTCGCTCGGAGAGCAGCTCACCATCGTGGGGGTGCTGCTGCTGACCTCCAAGGGCGCCGCCGGGGTCACTGGGTCCGGGTTCATCGTCCTCGCGGCGACGCTGTCGACGGTAGGCACGATCCCCGTCGCGGCCATCATGCTGATCTTTGGCGTCGACAAGTTCATGTCCGAGTGCCGGGCGCTCACCAACGTCTGCGGTAACACGCTCGCCACCCTCGTCGTCGCCAGGTGGGAGGGCGTGCTCGACAAGGACCAGATGCGCAGGGCGCTGGACGGGGTCCGCGGGACGTGACCAACGTGCCCAGCCTGGTCGACGTCCCCGAGCCGAACCAGACGCCTGCACCGGTGTCTGCACCGGTGTCGGCGGCTGTGCCGGCACCCGCCGAGCCGACCCTGTGGGGTGTCAGAACTCGGCCACCGGCGTTGACCTGGGCTTTTAGGCGGCTCGTTCGTATTCGTTGACCAGGCCACCGAGGACGGGTCGGCGTTTGATCCGTTCCTTGGTCAGGTCGGCGACGGGATGGTCGGGCCGTGGTGGCTGGAGGTCACGGCCGCGGTGCGGGCGTCGTCCGTTGTAGTGCCGCGCGTACTCGGCCAGGACGGCGCGTAGGTACCGCTCACCAAAAATCAGCATCCGGTCGGTGACCTCGGTCCGGACCGTCAGGACGAAGAAACAATACAGACGCTGGAACGTCACGGCGCAATCCACATGGAAGAGGTCCGCCGCCAGCATGGACGATGCCTGCACGCGGAGGAACTGCCGCCGCGTCGCGTCGGTCTGCCGCTTCGGTGCCGGGGCGTCAAGTAGCCTGCGTCAAGTGGCCCGCATGGCTTCTACGTGGCGATGTCGAGTTGGAACCAGACGGTCTTGCCCGTCAGGGTGGGTCTGGCGCCCCACCGGGTGGCGAGCTGGGCGACCAGTTGCAGGCCTCGCCCGCCCTCGTCGTCGCTCGTGGGATGCAGGAGGCGGGGTACCCGGCTGTCACGGTCGGAGACCTCGACGTAGACGGCGTGCCGACCACGGCGCAGGACGAGATCGCTGGATGTTTCCGCGTAGCGGATCGCATTCGTGACTATTTCGCTGACCAGCAGTTCGACGGTGAAGGCGGCATCGGCGATCCCCCAGCTGTTCAGCGCGGCCATGGCGACCTCCCGCGCGGTCCTCGCAGCCTGGGGTTCGGGGGCGAGCGTGACCGCTGCGGTCATGGCCGTGTCCGTGGCGCGCACGAGCAACAGCGCAACATCGTCGTCATAGCCTTCGCTGCGGTCGATGAGTCCCAGCAGGCGGTCCGCGGTTTTTTCAAGACCTTTCAGGCAGGCTGGCTGCCCGGGTGAACCAGGACGATCGGACAGGCCGGGGGTGCGCAGGACACGCTGGAGACGTCGGCAGCCTTCGTCGATGTCGATCGACGGGGATTCGACCAGACCATCGGTGAACAGGGCGAGGATGGAACCCCTCGGTAACGGGTACCGGGTCTCCGTGAACGTCTGACCGCCGACCCCGAGGATGATGTCGCTTTCACCGTCCAGGAACACGACTCCGTCGTCGGGGCGGACCAGTGCCGGCGCCAGGTGGCCGGCGTTGGCCAGGCAGATCGTGCTCGTTGCGGGTTCATAAAGGGCGTATATGCAGCTCACCAGGGTTTCCTCAGGGCCAGTGCCGAGGGTCTGCACGAGACCGTCGAGATGGGTGAGGACCTCGGCCGCGGGTAGGTCGAGGGCGGCGAAAGCGCGGACGGCGGTCCGGACCCGTCCCATGACGACGGCGGCGGCCAGTCCGCGGCCCATCACGTCGCCGATGACGAGGGCTGCTCGGCCGGCTGACAGCCCGATGACGTCGAACCAGTCGCCGCCGACTTCGGTGCCGGCGGTGCCGGGCTCGTAGCGCCAGGCGATGTCGAGGCCTTCGACGATGGGTGTGTGGTGTGGCAGCAGCCCGCGTTGCAGGGTGACGGCTGCGGAACGCTGGCGCTCGTAGGCATAAGCGTTTGCCACCGCGTTGGAGATCCGGCTACCCAGCTCCTCGGCGGTCTGCACATCCTGTTCTGTGTAACGAGGCCGGGGTGGAGCGATGCCGAAGTAGGCCACGCCGAAGAACTGCCGGCCCACCAGCAGCGGAACCACGATGGCCATATCGATCGCCATCTGCTCGAGGCGCGCCTTTGCGCTGAATGTGTATGGATCTCGGACATGGACGCTGCGCTTCACGCGATTGTCCATGTGGAAGAGTACCGGCCGACGGGTGGCGAGCGCCTGATGGGCGGGATTGTCCCTGTCGACTTCCATGGGCACGCCGATGGTCTCCACCTCGTCCGACCGCGGGGAGGGGAAGGGCAGTCGTTTTGCCGACACGAACCCGCGCAACGTCAACCGCTCCGGCCTCGCGTCCGCGTTGAGGGGTTCTTCGGCGAGGAAGACGTCGCAGTTGTCGGCGAACTCGGGGACGACGAGGTCGGCGATCGCTTCCACCGTGTCGGCCAGTTTCAGGGATGCGCCGACCAGTCCGCTGGCTCGGCCCAACAGACGCAACCGCTGCTCGACCGCATCCCGTTTCGCCTCCGCCCGGCGCTGGTCGGTCACGTCGACCACGGAGACACCCACCGCCACCACGGTGCCGGCGTGATCCTGTATGGGATAGTGGGAGACCCGCCAGACATGATGGTCGGGTCCGGTCGCCGGAGTCCGTCCGGTGAGCTCCACGTCGAGAATCGGTTTCCCGGTGGCCAGGACCTGCCGGACCACCTCCCACGCGTGGGGTTCCACCTCGGGGAGCAGGTCGGATATGGCCCGGCCGCCGAGATCAGTAGCGGAAAGACCGTTCATGGCCGATATCGCCTGGTTAATCCAGAGCACCCGCATCTCGGCGTCCATGACCAACAAGCCGATCGGAGCCACGTCCGCCAACGACGAGATCGACACAAGGCGATCCCACGGGTCCGTCGCGGCGTCCCGATGACCGGGAATGCCGCTACGGCGGATCACCGGTGGATGTGAGTCGCAACGTCGCGACATTGGTTCCATGCGACTGCCATTGTGGTCGGATGTCCGGCGGTCAGCGGGCATGAGATCGGAAGAGGATGTTGTCGTGTACGGCTATGGCGCAGGGCGCACCATTTGATGCTGCCCGTTGCGAGGTGGAAGCAAACACGCGAAGTGGGTACTACTCGACCAGAGTCTGTTGCGTTC
>NZ_CAAAFR010000024.1:31597-57739 GCF_900634745.1 Protofrankia symbiont of Coriaria ruscifolia | reverse complement strand
GCGGTCCGTCCCAGCGACGCGAGCGCCGGCCGGGTCCGCAGCAGCTGCGCACCCTGCTCGTAGGCCATCGGGTAGACCATGCGTGCCTTGTGCGAGTCGAACAGGTCGAGTGGATGCCGGGCCAGTCGACTGATCGCGGTATTCGGCCGGACCAGGTGCACGGCGCCACCGGTCGCTTTTGTCCAGCGGTGCGTCTCCCTGGTCAGCAGCCGTTCCATCGCCCGTCCTGCGGCGCCGAACATCGGGCCGGCAAGGGGCGCGATGACCAGCAGGTTACGTGCTGCCGGCGCATGGTCGGCGGATGTCAGCGAGCGCACCGCGCCGTCCACGTACAACCACTGGCCGACGGGTGAGGGCGGGAACAGACCGGGCATGCTCGACGAGGCCGCAACCAGGTCGGCGAGCGGGAAACGTCCCCCGGACAGAATCTGCCGACGCAATGTGGGCAGCTGGATCGCCGACACTCGCACCCGTTCGCTGTGGACGTCGCCGAACACGTTGTTAGCTGTCCGCCGGATCCATCCCGGTAGCGGGTTTGGCACCCGGATCGGGGGCAGCGCGCACAGTACCTCGTGCGTAACACCAGCGGCCATACATGACGCCACCCACGCCCCTGACGAGGTGCCGAGCGCATCGATATCGCGCAACGGCAGGCCACCAGAGAGCAGGGCGTCGGCAACGCCGAACCCGTAGGCGACGCCGAACGGTCCGCCGCCGCCGTACACGACGGTCAGGGGTGGCAGATCCGAGATCCCCGCCGCCGGGCTGGCAATGCCACACCCGTTGCCGAGGACCGGAACCGTGCTTTCGGCATAGCGTTGCAGGCCGTCCGCGAAGGTCGGACCACCGGGACCGAAATCCTCGACGAACCGACCACTGATAGCCTGTGTCCGCGGACCTGATCCGGAGCTGCGCATACAATGATGTTGGGCCGGAAAAGCGACGTGCTCCAGCCTTCCCAGGGATACGCGCCGCGTACTCGAGGGGTCGAGAAATCCCACCTTGGTGGGCCGGTGACCGACGCTGCCGCCAGCGCCGGGAGGCGGATTTCCGGCAATGCAACGAGTAATGCGATGAGACCACCTCGCGGGTATCGCCGCAGCGGGTACGACATTTTCCGCACTTCGCCGCGAACCAGTCGGAGCATGCGGCGGAAGAAATGTCGGGATGAACCTCCGCAGACATGGATCGACTTCGCCGCGGTGCATCGGCGGCCTGCGGGCCGAGCTATTGTCAGGGGTCGACCTGAAGCTGGTCTCGTAGCGAAAGGCGGCCGTGTCTCATGCCTGATCGGCTCACCGTGGACGGCCGGCCGGAGCCGACCGGATCCGGCTTCGGCCCCGGATCCGGTTTCACGTCCGGACGTCGTGTCATGCCGGATACGCGGGATGTGGATGACGGCTCCTTCGCCGACACCTTCCTGTTCTACCGTGACGACACCGGAAAGCAACAGATGGTCAGCCTGGCCTCGGTCGCGCGCGTGACGGTCGGCCGTGGTGCCGGCAGCGACGTCACCTTCGCCTGGGACAACAAGGTCTCCCGGCTGCATGCGCAGTTCGAACGGATCGGGACCGACTGGGTACTCGTCGACGGTGGATTATCCCGGAACGGAACCTTTGTGAACGGGGAGCGGCTTGTCGGACGCCGCCGGCTGGCAGACGGCGACGTGGTTCTGGTCGGCTCGACCTTGTTGACCTACCGGGACAACCGCTGCGGCCGGTCGGTCGAGGGCCGCGGTGCGGGGGAGACCCAGGTCGCCGAAGGTGTCGTCACCCTCCGGTCGTTGTCACCGACCCAACTGCTCGTCCTGGAAGCTCTGTGCCGACCGTACCGGGACCAGGCTCGGTACGCGACACCCGCGACGAACCGGCAGATCGCCGACGAACTGTTCTTCAGCGTCGAGGCGGTGAAGACGCACCTGCGGGCGTTGTTCCGCAAGTTCGGGGTGGAGGAACTGCCGCAGAACCAGAAGCGGGCGAAGCTCGTCGAGCTGGCCTTCCGGGCCGGACTGGTGTCCGAGCACGATCGCTGACCGTTTCCGGCTGGGGAGACCATGGTCTTCCGGCCGGCACGGACCATCCTCCGGTTGAGCAGACCATGCAGACCACGGTCAGCGCAGATGGACGGCGATCAGGCAGGTGTCGTCATCGGTGTCGGGGGTGGTGTGGCGCAGGAGATGGTCGGCATACTGCTGGAGGTCGGCAATCGGCTGGCCGGCGACCAGGACAAGGGTGTCGAGTGCCTCGTCGAGGGCGATCCCACGTCGTTCGATGAGCCCGTCGGTGAACAGCAGGATACCGTCGTCGAGTCGCAGCGGGGTGGCGGTCTCCTCATAGGTGCTGTGGGCGTCCGCTCCGAGGAGGACTCCCTGTGGAAGCGGGAGTGTGCAGGCGGTGCCGTCGCGGACCAGGACGGGCGGCAGGTGGCCGGCGCATGACCAGCGCAGTGTGCGGGTGGCCGGGTTGTAGAGGCCGCAGACGGCGGTTCCGGTGATGTTGTCGGTGAGGTGGTAGGCGACGTCGTTGAGCCAGCGCAGAAGCTGGGCCGGTCCCGCGCCGGTCATGGCGAGGCCGCGCAGACTGTTGCGTAACGTGACCATGCCGGTGACCGCCTTGATGCCATGCCCGGCGATGTCACCGACGGCGAGGAGAACCTCCTTGGAGGGCAGGATGACCGCGTCGTACCAGTCGCCGCCGACCAGATGATCCTGGTCGGCCGGTCGGTAGCGGACGGCAACGTTGAGTCCGGTGGCTTCGACTGGATCGGCCGAGAACGGCGTGATGGCCCGTTGCAGTTGTACGGCGAGACGCTGCTGGTCGTCGGCTCGCTGTTCGGTGTCGGCGAGCTGGTTGCGGGTGGCGGCGAGAGCAACCTGGGTGTGATAAAGAGTGGAAAGGTCCTGGTATGTGCCGCGAACGGCGACCAGAGTGCCGGCAGTGTCGGTGACGGGCTCGGCGAACGCGCGTATCTGCCGGATCACGCCGTCGGCCCGGATGAGACGGAACGTCGTGGCGGCCGGTCGCATCTGGTTGAGCAGTATGTCACGGAAACGGTCGACGGTGGCGAGATCATCGGTATGGACGTAGGCGTCCAGTCCCTGCAGGGAAATCGGCGTTCCCGGCGTTCCCGGCGTCAACCGGAACAGCGTGAAGGTGTGGTCGGTCCAGCGCACGTCACCGGTGAGCACATCCTGCTGCCACCCGCCGATCTCACCTAGCCGCTGTGCGTGTTGGAGAATGGCGGTGAGGTTATCGGTAGCATTCGTCGGCTGCCAGGTGATCGCGATGCCGTCGAAGAGCCGGCCGATACGCACGTCCATCTCCATCGCAACGGCCCTGCCGCCGACGATGACGCGGATGATCAGACCGTCGGCCTGGTATGGCCGACCGGTGAGGAGCACTTCCACGGCGCGCCCGAACAGTCCGTTCGGGATCGTCATCAGTGGATGGACATGGGACAGGCGGCGGCCGACGAGGTCGTGAGGGTCGCGGCCAGTCGGGTCGACGAATTCGTCGCTGACGTAGTCGATCTGAAAGTCGATGATCCGCCCATTGTGATCACGGATGGCGTGAGCGACGAGAGCGGAGCGTAGCAGGGCGTTCAGCAGGGCGGGCAGCCACAAGCCGCGGCCTCCCCAGGCGCGCTCCCCGTGAACACCGAGGCTCCTGGCGCAGACTTCGGCCAGCGCGAGGAGTTGATGCCGGATCGCGGGAGTGAACTCCTCGAGCGGATGCGGCCAGCAGATCTCCATCGCCCCCAGCAGCGCCCCGGCGTCAGCCAGCGGTAGCACCACCCGGGCGCCGCGCCACTGCCCGACCAGTGGGACCTGGCGTGGCAGCTGGTGGCTCGCCGGCCACCACTGGGGGCATCCGTCCCGAACGGCCCGCTGAGCCACGGAATCCATCTGCGGAGGGATGCGCTGCCAGCGGCTCGCTTCCAGGGCGCCGAGCCCCGCCTCGCCGGCGAGCTCCAGAGCGCCGTCCGGTTCGATTATCCACAATGCCACGGCTACGGCTCCCAGCGGGGCGAGAGCCTCCTCCAGCGCCGCCGCGGCAATCCGGGGTCCGTCCACGGCCCGCTGTACCGGCGGCGTCTCGGCCAGTCGCGCCGGTTGGTACCGCAGTGGTCGTGCCGCGCCCCGGATGAGCGCGTCGCCTGCCGGTTGGCCGATCACATCGGCGGCGAGCTCCACCAGGGGCATCCCGGATCGGGCCGCCAGGCGGGTGAGTTGCTGGACCGCTTCGCCAGGGGAACAGCGCAGGCGCTCGCTCAGGACGCCCGTCGCGAGATCCACCAGGGCTTCGGTGGCGGCCTGCGCCCGAAGTTCCTCGAGTTCGCACTGCTGGCGGGCGATCAGCGCGGTCAGCTGTGCTACCTGGTCATTGCCGATCGGGCTGGTCGGCTGCTGTGTCGCCACCGCGTACGTCCCCCACTCGCTCGGGTGCCGCCGGCATGCGGACGGATGTCCCTGCGCAGCCCCCTTGTCCTCCTGGGTCTCCCCAGCTGGGCCAAAGACGGCGCGATCAAGTTTCTTTCGCGCTGCTGGAGGCCCGCATCCGCGGAGCACTCAGGAAAACCTTATGGACATCAAGAAACTGAGTCGAGGTAGCTGTCCGTTTCATCATGGTTTGATAACCGGCGAACTCTCTACCGTGGAGCAAAGAGACTGTCTAGATCAGATGACGGCCGTCCGGCGGCCGTCGGCCGATGAGCGGGGTGCACCGGTGAGTGAGGCTACGAAGTCGGAGCGGGGAGCGATGCCAGGGCGGGACGACCCCGCATTGCGCCAACTTCTTGCCGGCCTGACGGCGGTGCGCGGCGGGGACTTCCGCGTACACCTGCCTCAGAGTGACGACCCGCTCATGAACGAGATCGTCGACGTGTTCAACGGCATGACCGAGCAGCTTGCCCTGGTCACCTCCGAGGTGGCGGGGGTGGCGCGGGAGGTCGGCATAGAGGGCAAACTCGGCTGCTTTCCCCGGGTGCCAAGAGTATCCGGTGCCTGGAGGGATCTCGTCGACTCGATCAACGCGGCGGTGGGAAGCCTTGGCGGCCAGGTTCGTGACATCGCCCAGGTAGCCACGGCGGTAGCACACGGCGACCTGTCACGGAAGATCACCGTGGATGCGCGCGGCGAGGTCCTGGAGCTGAAGAACACCATCAACACGATGGTCGACGAGCTGTCGTCGTTTGCCGGTGAGGTCACCCGGGTGGCCCGGGAGGTCGGTACCGAAGGACGGCTGGGTGGGCAGGCGTTCCCCGGGGTAGGCGGAACGTGGCGGGATCTCACCGATTCGGTGAACTTCATGGCCGGGAATCTCACCGGTCAGGTCCGCTCCATCGTTCAGGTGGCGACCGCGGTGGCCAGGGGTGATCTCTCCCAGAAGATCACCGTGGACGCGCGCGGGGAGATCCTGGAGCTCAAGGAGACCATCAACACGATGGTCGACCAGTTGTCGTCGTTCGCCGACGAGGTCACCCGGGTGGCCCGGGAGGTCGGTACCGAAGGACGGCTGGGTGGGCAGGCCGACGTCAAAGGCGTGTCGGGCACCTGGAAGGACCTCACCGAATCCGTCAACGTCATGGCGACCAACCTCACCGTTCAGGTCCGTTCCATTGCCGAGGTCACCACCTCGGTGGCCAAGGGCGACCTGACGCAGAAGATCCGGGTGGACGCGCGCGGGGAAATCCTGGAGCTCAAGGAGACCATCAACACGATGGTCGACCAGTTGTCGTCGTTCGCCGACGAGGTCATCCGCGTGGCGGGCGAGGTGGGGACGCAGGGCAATCTCGGCGGGCAGGCCGTCGCACGGGGCGTGTCAGGCACCTGGAAGGATCTCACCGACAACGTCAACTCGATGGCCAACAACCTGACCAGCCAGGTCCGCAACATCGCCCAGGTCACCACCGCCGTGGCTCGAGGCGACCTGTCGAAGAAGATCGATGTTGACGCGCGTGGGGAGATCCTGGAGCTCAAGACCACTATCAACACGATGGTCGACCAGCTGTCGTCCTTTGCCGCGGAGGTCACCCGGGTCGCCCGCGAGGTCGGCACCGAGGGAATACTCGGCGGGCAGGCCGAGGTCGAGGGCGTCTCGGGAACATGGAAGCGTCTGACGGAGAACGTCAACGAGCTCGCCGGCAATCTCACCCGCCAGGTGCGCGCGATCGCCGCGGTGACCAGTGCCGTCGCGGCCGGGGACCTCACCGGATCCATCTCGGTGGAGGCCCGGGGGGAGGTCGCCGAACTCAAGGACAACATCAACGCAATGGTGCGGTCGCTGTACGAGACCACGCGCGCCAACCAGGAACAGGACTGGCTGAAGACCAACCTGGCTCGCATATCCGGTCTGATGCAGAAACATCGTGATCTCAACACCGTCACAGAACTGATCATGGATGAGCTCACTCCGCTGGTCGGCGCCCAGTACGGCACGTTCTTTCTGGCCGGATCCGGCGCGGACGCGCCCGCACTGCGTCTGATCGCCGGCTTCGGGTACCAGGCCCATCCCGACGTGCCGCGCGAGTTCGACGTGGGACAGTCCCTGGTGGGGCAGGTGGCCAGGACCAAGAAATCGATCTTCATCGACCGGCCCCCGGTCCATTACGTGAAGATCTCCTCCAGTCTCGGCCACGCCGAACCGGTCAATCTGATCGTCCTTCCCGTCCTCTTCGAGGACCATGTTCTCGGCGTTATCGAACTCGCCTCCTTCACCCCGTTCATGCAGGTGCACCGGGATTTCCTGGACCAGCTGATGGAAACCATCGGCGTCAACATCAATATCATTATCGCCAACTCGCGTACCGACGCCTTGCTGGACGAGTCGCAACGTCTTGCCGCCGAATTGCAGACGCGCTCCGAAGAACTCCAGACCCGCCAGGACGAGCTCCAGCGGTCCAACGCCGAGCTGGAGGAGAAAGCGGCCCTCCTCGCCCGCCAGAACCACGACATCGAGATCAAGAATTTCGAGATCGAACAGGCTCGGCAGGAAATCGAGGAACGGGCCCGGCAGCTCACCCTGTCGTCCAGGTACAAGTCGGAGTTCCTCGCCAACATGTCCCATGAGCTGCGCACGCCGTTGAACAGCCTGCTCATCCTGGCGCGGCTGCTGGCCCAGAACCCCACAAACAACTTGACCCCGAAGGAGGTCGAGTACGCCAACGTCATCCACTCCGCCGGCTCCGATCTCCTGCAGCTCATCAACGACATCCTCGATCTTTCGAAAGTCGAGGCCGGCAAGATTGACATCCACCTGGAGCGCTTCGCCCTCAGTGAGCTTCTCGAGGACGTCCAGGCCACCTTCCGTCCGGTCATCGCGGAGAAGGCTCTGCGGTTCACCGTCGACGTCGCCGCCGATGTGCCGGACACACTGATCAGCGATCAGCAGCGTCTGCAGCAGGTGCTGCGTAACCTGCTGTCCAACGCGGTCAAGTTCACCCAGCAGGGTGAGGTGGAACTTCGGATACGGATGGTCAGCGGCCGTGCCCTCGACGATGAGCAGCGCCCGGCCATCGCATTCTCTGTGATCGACACGGGCATCGGCATCGCCGAGGAGAACCTGGACAAGCTCTTCGGAGCCTTTCAGCAAGGTGATGGCAGCACCAGCCGCAAATTCGGCGGAACCGGCCTCGGCCTGTCCATTTCACGCGAGGTCGCGGCCCTGCTCGGCGGTGTGATCCGCGCTCAGAGCGAGTTCGGCCGGGGTAGCACCTTCACCCTTTATCTGCCGCTGTCCCTGCCCGTGTCCACGCCCGAGGCAACCGGTGAACAAGCCCACGACGCCACGTCGCCGGCCGTTTCCGGCCTGCCTGTGCCTTCCGGCCTGCCTGTGCCTTCCGGCCTGCCTGTGCCTTCCGGCCTGCCGGCGTCTTTCGACCTGCCGGTGCCCGTTCCCACGCCAACGCCGGAGCCTGCGCCGACGCCTGCCCGGCGCCGTCTGCTGGTGCTCGAACCCGATGACAACGGCCTGCTCGCTCTTCTCGCGAAAAACGTTGCCGTGGAACTCGCCGACACCCACGGATCCGTCCGCATCACCTCGGTAACGAGTCCCGACGACGCGATCGCGGCTCTTTCCGCGACGCTGTACGACTGCGTCGTGCTCGACCTGGCCCTTCCTGGCTCGTCCGCATTCGATTTCCTCGAAAGGCTCCAGGAAAGCCAGGACCTGCGGCAGCCGCCGATCTTGGCGTACTCTGCGCACAGGATCGGCGTCAGCCGGCAGCGCCTCGCTCAGGCCCGTTTCCGGATCCGCCGTATGGAGCCGCTGTCCTCCCTGGACGAGCTTCGCGAACGCATTGTCTCGCAGCTGTCCGCCGACCGTCCGGACAGTACCGATCAGCCGGATGGTGTGGTGTCCTTCGCCGCAGTCCCGACGGAGACCGCGGTACCGCCCGGTGACGGCGACGCCCTGACATATGATGAGCTCCGCGACCGTAAGATTCTTGTGATCGACGACGACGTCCGGAACGTGTTTGCCATCACCGGCATCCTCGAGCTTTACGGTCTGACCGTGATCCACGCGCCCGACGGACGTATGGGTATCGACGCCCTGCTCGCCACCGACGGCGTCGACCTCATTCTCGTGGACGTGATGATGCCGGAAATGGATGGTTACGCCACGATGACGGCGATCCGGGAAATACCCCGTTTTGTCACGTTGCCGATTATTGCCGTCACAGCGAAGGCCATGCCGGGCGACCGGCAGAAGTGTCTCGCTGCGGGTGCCGACGACTACGTGACCAAGCCGGTTGACACCGACGAGCTCCTCGGCTGTATACGACGGCGGCTCGCTTACCAGGAGCCCGGCGGCAAGAAGGCCCGATGATCAGAGCCTTTGTCCGGGCGGCAGAGGTCCGGGCAAGGTCCGGGAGGCCCTGAGTCCCGGGTCGCTGCGTGCGTCCACGGTGGAGTAACGGCCCGCAGCGGGCGATCCGTGGCCGACCGCGTACCGTCAGCCCATTTTCCGACCGAGGTGAACCCGCAGTTGACCGGGATTGAACCCACGGCTGACCGAGATGAATTCGCGGCGAATACCTGACGACCGGGCAGCACAAAGCGCTCCGATCCCAACCAAAACCCATACGGTCGCTGAATCGTCATATCGGCCCAACCGTGCATTCGGGGATGAGGCGAAACGTGGGCTGGCTGAGCGCCGAGAACATCGTGGCTGTGCTCACCGCGGTACTCGGCATCGCGGCATCCTTCGCCGTGGTCTGGTACGAGCGCCGGGTACCGCGCCGTAGACGCATCGGCTATCGCGTGCAGATGGATACCCCCATCGGCAGCGACAACCGCAGCGGGCAGGGCCAGGCGAACATACGGCTCGGCCTGTTCAACGACCTCCCCGACATGTCCGACGCCACCCTCGTCCTCCTGCGTATCGAAAACGACGGCGCGGAGAGCATCACCGACACCGACTACACCAGCAACGGCCTCACCGCCGTCTTCACCGAGCGCATCGTCAGGGGTGTCGCCGTCACCCAGCCCGACGCCGAGCACCTGATGGACCACTTCGCTCCGCCGGGGGCTATGCGGCACAACGACAGCACGATCTACCTGCCCCGCGTCCCACTCAACCGCGGCCAGCACTACAAGCTGCTCGTGCTGCTCACCAGCGGTGGCGTCGGCTGCCACGTCCGGGTCACCGGCGGGATCCGCGACGGCGCGGTGATGCCCAACCGCAGCACGACGGTCGACGACACCCCGCCCCTGTTCAGCAGGCCCGCCCGCTGGATCACCATCCTGCTCACTCTCTGCGTCACGGCGTTGGCAATCATCATCGTCGTCCGCCGGAACGTGCCGCCTCCCATCGGCTGTGCCACGGGAAAGCTCACCGTCATCGGTTCCACGGCCTTCGCGCCGGTCGTGCGGGAAATCGCCGAGAAGTACGAGTCGGACTGCCCGGATTCAAAGATCACGGTGAACGCGCACGGCAGCAACGAGGGCATACAGGAGCTCGCGGAGGCCGGTGGAGAGTCCGCGAGCGGGTCGTCACCAGCCGTGATCGCGGTCTACGATGGTTCCAAGCCGGACGGCTACCTGCAGATGACAGGGGAACGCGTTGCGGTCTCCGCGTTCGCTCTGGTGGTGAACGACCAGGTGTCGACCGGCAATCTGACGATCGACCAGATACGGAGGATCTATCGGGGTGACGTCCTCAACTGGAACCAGGTCGGCGGCCCCGACCTCCCCGTCCTGCTGGTAAGCCGGGACGCCAACTCCGGCACCCGTGACCTGTTCCGGCGGCGCATTCTCGACGGGCTCGGCGAGCCGGCCCTGACCTCCCTGGACTGCGAGCACAGGAACTCCCCCCAGGACAGGGTCGTCCGCTGTGAACTCGACAGCACCGAGCGGGTGCTGAGAACCGTGGCCAAGCTCCCGGGCGCCATCGGCTACAGCGAACTGCAGGCCGCCGTCACGTCCAAGGGCCTGCACACCCTGCGGATCAACGGCCAGGAGCCCTCGATCGAGGCCATCGGTGGCAGCACCTATCCCTTCACGGAGGTCGAATACGCCTACACCTACGGCAGGCCGCCCGCCGGCTCCCTCACCTCCAGTTTCCTGAACTACCTGACGAGGGGCAGCGGCCAGGACGTCATGAAGGCCTACGGGCACCTGCCGTGCTACAGCCCGGAGGGCTTCAAGCGCTGCCAGCAGTGACCGGCCAGCTGAAACGTCTCCATTGCGTCCAGACAGTCCGCGTGGGGCATGAGTTCGTTTCGTACGGAACGTCCGCCCTGGCCATTACGAACTCGGCGTCGATGCCGAACCCGGTAGGCGGTTGCCCGCTGCCTTTTCGGTTTCCGGATGGGACCTGGGCCGGGAGGTCCGTCCTGCCGTCGTTTCCCGGCGCCGCCCGGTGGCTACTGTAGGGGGGCGAAGACGGTGGCCAGGGCGGTGAGAGCGTGGGGTACGGCCCGATAGTAGGCCCAGACACCGCGTTTGTCCCGGGTGATCAGCCCGGCGTCCACCAGGACTTTCAGGTGGTGGCTGACGGTGGGCTGGCTCAGGCCGAGGGGTTCGGTGAGTTCGCAGACACAGGCCTCACCGTCCTCATGGGCGTAGATCATCGACAGGAGTCGCAGGCGGGCGGGTACGGCGATCGCCTTGAGGACCGTCACGAGCCGGTCGGCTTCCTCGGCGGACAGCGGCGCCCGGGTCAACGGGGTGCAGCAGGCCGCGGGCGTCCCGGCGAGGTCGGGCGCCTCGGAATCCGTGCTCGGGGGGAGCGGGGTGGGCAGGGGTGCGGTCGCCATGTCGTCCAGCATGCCCCACCTATTGACAGTCGTCTATGCGTGGGGTCATCGTTGCATCCGACAGGACATAGACGCTGATCGATACGGATGGGGCTGGTCGTGATGGCCAGGGTGCAGCTGGCATTGAACGTCTCCGACGTGGACGCGGCGGTCGACTTCTACGCGAAGCTGTTCGGGGTCGGCCCGGCGAAGCGGCGGCCGGGGTATGCGAACTTCGCGGTCGACGTGCCGCCGCTGAAGCTGGTGCTGATCGAGAACCCGCAGGCCCGGGGTGCCGGGGTGGCCGGCGCGCTCAACCATCTGGGTGTCGAGGTCGCCACCTCCGAGGAGGTGGCCGCGGCGACCGCGCGGCTGGCCGGGGCCGGGTTGGACACGGCGACCGAGGAGAACACCGCCTGCTGCTACGCGGTGCAGGACAAGGTCTGGGTCGACGATCCCGACGGCGCCCCGTGGGAGATCTACACGGTGCTCGCCGACGTCGCTGACGGGGTGGGGCCGGTGCTGCGGACGGTGGAACCGGGCAGCGGGCCGGGCTCGGCCTGCGCGTGCGGGCCGGGTGGGGACTGCGGTCCGGCGGCGGACCTCGGTGACGCCGCGCCGGTCGTCACCGCCGGCCACGCAGGCCGCTGATGTCACAGGTAGGAAAAACGAGTCCGCCGCCGCTTGCGCGACGGCTGGTCGCGGAGGCGGTCGGCAGCATGCTGCTGGCCGCCCTGGTGATCGGTTCGGGGATCGCCGCGTCGCAGCTCAGCCCGGGGCAGAGCGGGTTGCAGCTGGTGGAGAACGCCGCGGCGACCGCCGCCGGCCTGTTTGCGATCATCCTGATGGTCGGGCCGGTGTCCGGGGGGCATTTCAATCCGGTGGTCTCCGCGGTGGATGCGGCGTTCGGTGGGCTGGTGTGGCGGGACGCCGCCGCCTACGTCCCCGTCCAGGTCGCCGGCTGTGTGGCCGGGGCGATCCTGGCGAACGTCATGTTCGACGCATCAGCGGTGTCGATCTCGACGCATCACCGGGCGTCCGGTGCGCATCTGCTCGCCGAGGTCGTCGCGACCGCCGGCCTCATCCTTCTGATCTTCGCTTTGGTGCGGTCCGGTCGGGGTGAGCGGGCGCCGGCGGCGGTCGGCGCGTACATCGGGGCGGCCTACTGGTTCACCAGCTCGACCAGTTTCGCGAACCCGGCGATCAGCGTCGGGCGGATGTTCTCCGACAGTTTCGCCGGGATCGCCCCGGCCTCCGTCCCGGCGTTCATCGGCGCGCAGGCGGTGGGGGGCGTGGTCGGCTACGGGCTGGCGCGGCTGTTCTACCCACCGATTCCGGCTGCTCCCGGTCAGGCCGCGCAGGTTCTGCTGCCCCGCGACCAGCCTGCCGCGGCGTCCAACGGTGCCGTGTCTGGCCTGGCCCGTGGCATCTCATCGTGAGGAAAGGATCTGGTGCATGTCCGAGAAGCCCTCGGTGCTGTTCGTCTGCGTCCATAATGCCGGGCGGTCCCAGATGGCTGCCGGCTGGTTGACCCATCTGGCCGGTGACACCGTCGAGGTGCGTTCGGCTGGGTCGATGCCTGCCGAGCAGGTCAATCCGGTTGCGGTGGTGGCCATGGCCGAGGTCGGGATCGACCTCGCCGCCCAGAGCCCGAAGATCCTCACGGTGGAGGCGGTGGAAGCCTCCGACGTGGTGATCACCATGGGCTGCGGGGACGTCTGCCCGGTCTTCCCGGGGAAACGGTACGAGGACTGGAAACTCGACGACCCCGCCGGTCAGGACATCGATGCCGTCCGTCCGATCCGGGATGAGATCCGGGCTCGTGTCGAGAAACTCCTCGGGGAACTTCCGCCCGCCACCCCCTAGCGATCATCTTTGAAGGCCACGTACCGGACAGTCCTCGAGGTGCACCAGTGCCGCCGGATAGTTGTCGAAATGCGGGGTGGTGAAGAACGGGGTGGTGAAGAAGACGCCCTGACGATCTGATCGGTAGCCCGGCAGGGCGAGCCATGTTCTGCTTCCGCATAATGCGACAGACCCGCATTATTGTCCCGTGACTGTCGATCGCGGGCTACTACTCGACCGGGTCGGTGAACTGGCTGAACGAGTGCGTGTGCTGCTGGAGCGTCCGGCGACGGGGGACGCCGGTGAGTCGTCGGAGCTGGCGCACGCGCTTGCAACGGCTGGCGCCGAGATCCGCGCCGTACTGTGTGCTCGGCCTTCACACGATGCCCGGACGGCAGGTGAGCTGTGTCTGGGCCTGGTGGAGCTCAGGCGGTTGCAGGAAGAACTGCGCGAGCACGTGGTGTCGTTGCGGTTCGCGGCAGTGGCGCGGATCCACCACGGGCTGGCCAAGCTGCGGGCGTATGAGACCGTCGCCGAGTTGCTGCCCGCGGCGGCGGCCGAGTTCGGGGCGTGTTGTGACTTCGACCGGACGGTGATCTCGCGGCGTCGGGGGTCGACGTGGCGCGCGGAGGCGGTCTGGCTGGCGCCGGGACTGGATCCGCGCGTGTCGCGGGCGACGGAGTCATATCTGCGTGAGACGTGGATCCCGCTGGGGCCCGGGGTTCTGGAGACGGAGTTGATCCGTAGGCGCGCGGCCGAGGTGATCGCGGCCGATGACCCGCGGACCAACAAGGAGCTGATGGCCGTGTCGGACAGCGTGGGATACGTGGCCTCGCCGGTGATGCCGGCGGGACGGGTGATCGGCTTCCTGCAGGCCGACTGCTACGGGTCGCGTCGCGAGTTGACGACACTGGATCGTGACAACCTGTGGACGTTCGCCCAGGGCTTTGGTCTGCTGTTCGAGCGCATGGTGCTGCTGGAGCGGCTCGTCCAGCAGCGGACGCGGGCGCGCGAGGCATTCGATCTGGCCGAGCGGCAATTGCAGCAGCTCGCCGAGGACGAGATCCTGCTCGCCCAGAACGACCGGGAGCTCGGAGCCGTCGCTTACCACGCTGCCGAGTTCTTCCGGCCTGCGGCCGCTGCGGAAGGGGTGGAGAGCCTGCTGACCGCACGCGAGCGGAAGATCGTCGAACTCATGATCACTGGTGCGCGCAACAGCGAGATCGCCGACCGGTTGGTGGTCAGCGAGGACACGGTCAAGTCTCACGTCAAGAGCGTGCTGCGCAAACTGGGTTCGTCCAATCGCGCGGAAGCTGTGTCGCGATACCTCAAGCTCGCCATGCCCCGGATATGAGGCCCCGGACATGAGCAAGCAGACCACGGATCTGGTCGAGCGTGCCGCGCGACTGCTGGGCAGCGAGCCGAACCTGGACGGTGAGGACGTGGCGGACGCGCTGAGCACGGCGTGCACCGAGCGATTACTGTCGGGTGCGCCCGACGCCGAGTCGACCGCGGCGCTGGCGCAGCTGGTCTGCGATCTCCAGGACCTGGCCCTCGAGCAGGCCGAAACGCGGATGGCGTCGCGAGCGCGACGCATTGCCCGCTGCGAACGGGGACTCGGTCTGTTGCGTACGGTGACCAGCCCGAAGGTGCTGGAGGGCCGGGTATGCGGGGAGATCGTGGCGAACTGCGGGCTCGAGCGGGTGCTGCTCTCGCGCGTCGAGGACGGCGTCTGGCGGCCGTGGAAGGTCAACAACGTGGTGCGGGACGAGCCGTGGTTCGCCGAATGGGTCCAGCGCGAGATCCCGCTGGACGATTTTGTCCTCGAAGCACGGCTGCTGATCGAACGCCAACCGGGCCTGGTGACGAACACCGCGGATCCGCGGGTACATCCGATCATCCGGGCCGGCGGAGCGACATCGTATGTGGTGGCACCGATCACTCCAGCTGGGCGTGTCATCGGTTTCCTGCACGCCGACCACGGGCGCGGCGGGCGGGTCTGTGACGAGACCGACCGCGACGTGCTGTGGGCGTTCAGCGAGGGCTTCGGCCACCTCTACGAACGCTCTGTGCTTGTAGAACGCCTGCGTTTGCAGCGCGACCGCGTGCGCCAGACGCTGGCCGTCGTCGACACCGCGCTGGAGGAACTCACCGAGGCCGAGATCGAGCTCGTCACGGCCCCCGACGACGACACCCCCATCACCCGGACGGCGTCGTCGGTGTTCCGCAGCGAAGGCGGTCTCGATGAGTTGACGGCTCGTGAACGCGAGGTGCTCGAGCTCATTGCGGGCGGCGCCAGCAACCAGGAGATCGCCGAGCAGCTCGTCATCACCGTCGGCACGGTCAAGACCCACGTCAAGCACATCCTCGCCAAG
Organism: Protofrankia symbiont of Coriaria ruscifolia; assembly: GCF_900634745.1. Lineage (NCBI taxonomy): Bacteria > Bacillati > Actinomycetota > Actinomycetes > Frankiales > Frankiaceae > Protofrankia > Protofrankia symbiont of Coriaria ruscifolia. Next base: position 42,284 of record NZ_CAAAFR010000024.1, on the reverse strand, counting down.
CTCGGCGCCGTCAACCGCTCCCAGGCGATCGCGGCCTACCACGGCGTCGCCCAGGATTGAACGTCGCTCAGGATCGAACACCGCACGTCTACCACCTCCGGGCGGAAATACCACCAGCAGGGAAGATGACCTGCCGCGGGCGATGGACGACCATGGATCACCTGACCCAACCCGAGCTTCGCACCATGGCAACCTTCGATGTCACGTGGCCGTCGCGTTCGCAACGTGACCCCGTGATGTGGGAAAGTCGTCGTCCGCCAACCACTACAAACTTGCTTCCAGAGCGGTACGAAGGGGGCAGCCATGTCAACAGCGCCTGTTGATCACCATCTCGACCTGACCACCCAGGACATCCTCACATACGGCAGTTGGGGCCTTACGTTAGTCCTCCTCGGTGTTGCGATACATCTGGGACGGAAGGAAAGAACTCCCTTTTACGCGCTGATCGTTCTCGCCGCTATGGTGGCAGCCTTCGCCGAGCCGCTCTACGACGCGGGCCTGATGCTCTACTTCTATTCGACCGAAGGTATGTACACCCATTTCACTGCCTTCGGCATCCCCCAGCCGGTCTGGACCCACAGCGGCTACGCCGTACTCTACGCGGCACCCGCGATCATGATTACCCGCAAGATCCGACTCGGCACGCTGACGCGAAACGGGCTGTTCGCCTGGGCCGGCGTCGAGCTGCTGATGTCCTGCACGTTCGAGATGATCGGTATCAACGGCGGCGCCTACACGTATTGGGGACCGCACGAGCTGCGTATCCTCGACTATCCGCTGGTCATCGGCGTGCTCGAGGCGGCGCAGGTGATATGTTTCGCCGTTGCGGCAACCCAGCTGCGCGAGCGGGTGAAGAGCCCCGTCGGTCTGCTGGGCCTGTTCGTCCTGTTTCCCTGCACGTTCTTCATGGCGAACTTCGGTGCCGGCTCACCGGTGATTATCGCCTTGCACCTGGAGGACACCTCGCGTCTGATCGTGGCGTTGGCATCACTGCTGAGCATTGCGTTCGCCGCGGCGGCGATCCGTGGCGCCAGCTCGTTCCTGCCAACCACCGCCGGACAGAGCGAAGCGGCAGCCGTCGGCAGCCCCGTCGGCGGATTCTCTCGGACGAGAATAGCCGCTGACATGCCCACGGGTGGACCGGTCGCAACGCCGTCCACAGCGAAGTAAACCGCCCCGCGACGCCTGCTCGTCCCGGTGTTGGAGCAGCATCGGGACGAACAGGCGTCACATTGGCTGCGCGGACGATGGATCGTCCGCCCAGGGTCACATAGCTAAGTGGCATGTTAAGTGGCATGTATGCATTAGCGGCCGGATCTGCGGCTTCGTCCGTCGGATTTGTTGATCAAAAAAGCCCAGGGCTCCGTGCCGGGTGATCGGCTGTGGGGTGGAGTCACTCCGGCCGGGTCTGTTCGTCCTCGGTGAGTACGAGGCCGAGGAGACCTGGGAAACGGGCGTCGAACTCCGCGCGGCGGAGCCGATTGAGGCGGCGCGGCCCCTGGTCGACCTGCTCGAGCAGCCCCGCGGCCCGCAGGACGGCGAAGTGGTGGCTGGCGGTCGCCTTCGACACCGGCAGGTCGAACGTGCCGCAGGCGCGGGTGAACTCCGGCTCGCCCGCCAGCGTCCGCAGGATCAGCCGGCGAACCGGGTCCGCGAGCGCATCCAGGGCGCCCTGCAAGGTCACGTCGCCCGGATCGGTGTGCCGCAGGTTCCGGGTGCGTCGCGCCTGATCGGCCATCGTCTTCTCGGACTCCTCATACGTTCGATAGGCATCGTACACTGGCGAATATTCGACCCCCATCGAACATGTGAGGGAGATCGTCATGGCGATACCGATAGGACGGGTGGGTATCTGGTCCCCGTCGTACGTCTGGAACACCGACGACGCCCGCGAGGCGGCGGCGGAGATCGACGCTCTGGGCTACGGAGCCCTGTGGCTCGGCGCCGCCGCGCCTGACCTGCGCCTACCCGAGGATCTGCTCGCCGCCACGGACCGGCTGGTCCTGGCCACAGGGATCGTCAACGTGTGGGCGGCCGATGCGGCGGAACTGGCCGCGGGCTTCCACCGGCTGGCGAAGGCCTACCCGAACCGGTTCCTGCTCGGACTGGGTGTCAGTCATGCACCGATCGTGCAGAAGCTGGGCAAAGCCTACACCCGGCCGCTGAACCATCTCGCCGGCTACCTTGACGCTCTTGACAACGCACCCGAGCCGGTTCCCGTCGACCAGCGGGTGCTCGCGGCGCTCGGCCCGAAGGCGCTCACCCTGGCGGCGCAACGATCGGCCGGCGCCCATCCCTACCTTGTCACGCCCGAACACACCCGCATCGCCCGCGAGACACTCGGCCCCGGCCCGCTGCTCGTCCCCGAGCAGAAAGTCGTCCTGGAAACCGACCCGTCCACTGCCAGAGCCCTTGCCCGCGCCGGCGTCCGTTACTACCTCGGGCTACCCAACTACGTGCGCAACCTGCTGGCCCTCGGCTTCACCGAGGACGACGTCGCCGGTGACGGCAGCGAGCGGCTCGTCGACACCCTCGTCGCCTGGGGTACCCCCGACCAGATCGCGAAGCGCATTACCGAGCACCACGACGCCGGCGCGGACCACGTGGCCGTACAGGTCGTCTCACCAGCCGCCGACTCGACCGCCTGGACCGGTCGGCCAGCCAGGGAGGAGTGGCGCGCACTCGCCGCCGCGCTCCTGTAAGGAAACACGACGCCTTCAAGGAAACACGACGCGACGCCACCCGAACACCGGGCGGGAGGAGTGCGCACAGGCCGGTTACGCGTCCGGTCGGCCTGTCTGGTTTGCCGCGGTCGGTCACCCCACGGTGGCCGACCGCGGGCTTCTCTAATTCCTGATTCCTTGACCACATGGAATTCCTTGACCACGTGGAGATGCGGAGTCACATCCCGGCACTGTTCGATCCAGGCGGAGACCACCCGGCTGATCGATGGTGGCCTGGAATGACTAGTCTCGCGACGTGGCCACCGCGTGGAGAAGGCAACCGGTGTTCGTCGCACAGTCCGGCAGGCGGGCACGGCGGGTCCGGCGTGTCGGGTGGGTGTTGGGAGCCGTGATGCTCGGCTACCTCGGTCTGGTGGTGACCGGTCTGTCAGGTGTGCCCTCGGTACCCGGTGTGACGCTGCCACCGTTGTTCGGCTCCTCCGACCGGCCGGCTCCCATACCTTCCCCGCGCTCCGGGTCCGACTCCGGCCTGGAGGCCGCGGCCGGGGGCATGCCACGCACACAGGCGTCGGTCACGGCACCGACGGTGATGCGCCCGGCGACCGCTCCCGATCCGTCCGGGATGTCGGGTACCTCGGTGAGCGGCATCCCGGTGCCGGCCCCGGCGGCCGCTCCCGTTGCGGTGTCCTCCATGCCGCCGCGGGCTGTCGCCTCTCCGAAAGGCCAGGGCCAGGGTAAGCCGACCGATCAGGGCAGGCCGACGTCCAAGCCGACCCCGTCGAAGCCGTGAGGCATCGGCGTGACGCGTACCGGACCCCTCGGGCGCACTGGCTGCTGCTTGCCCTGTTCATCGGCACATTGGCGATCATGCTCGGGATCCAGGGATTCGCCCGGCACGGAACCGGTCCGGCCCGTACTCCGGCTCCGGCTTTGGCTTCGGCTTCGGCTCCCGACGACACCGCCGACGGGACGGCAGCGAGCCCGGGGGACGGGCTGAGCGGGCCGGTCCTCGACCTGTCCGGCCCGGCGCCCCAGGGACGCGGTCTGCCTGCCCGGACGGTCGCGCTGACGTTCGACGACGGACCCGACCCCCGATGGACGCCTGTCATCCTCGACGTGCTGCGCCGTCACCGGGCGCAGGCCACCTTCTTCGTCGTAGGCTCCCGCGTCCTGGAACACCCTGAGCTGGTCCGGCGCATCCGGCAGGACGGCCACCAACTCGGCATCCATACCTTCAGCCACTCCGACCTCACGGCTGTGCCCTCCTGGCGTCGCCGGATCGAAGTCTCCCTGTCGCAGTCCGCGCTGGCCGCCGCCACCGGCACGACGTCCAGCCTGCTGCGACCGCCCTACTCGTCCACCCCGGCCGCGCTCACCACCCCCGCCTACGCCACCTACCGTGAACTTGCCTCGCAGGGGTACCTCACCGTCCTCGCCGACATCGACTCCCGCGACTGGACCCGTCCCGGGGCTGACGCGATCGTGCGGGCGGCCACCCCCGTGGGCACGGACGGCGCGGTCGTTCTGTTCCATGACAGCGGCGGCGACCGGAGCCAGACCGTTGCGGCCGTGGACCAGCTGCTGGACGTACTGGACGCGCGCGGCTACCGTTTCGTCACGCTTTCGGACGGGTTACGGTTGCCGTCCGACATCGCAGCCCACCCCGCCGACACCGCCACCAGGCTGCGTGGCCAGGCGGTGCTGGCCACCTACCGGATCTCTGATGCGCTGACCTGGACGCTGACCGCGTTCCTCGTCCCGCTCACCGCGCTCACTCTCCTGCGTGCCGTGGTCGTCACCATGATCGCCCACCGGCATCGGCGACTCGCCGATCGACACCGGAAGGTCGCCCATCGGCACCAACGGACCGCCGACCGGCATTGGCAGGCGGCCGCCGGTTTCCGTCCGCCGGTCAGTGTGATCATTCCCGCCTACAACGAGGCGGTGGGCATAGCCGACACCGTCCACTCGATGGTCGCCAACGACTACCCCGACCTTGAGGTGATCGTGGTCGACGACGGCTCCACCGACGGCACCGCCGACATCGTCGAACGACTCGGCCTGCCCGAGGTGGTGGTCGTCCGGCAGGCCAACCAGGGCAAACCGGCCGCTCTCAACCACGGCATCGCCGTCGCCTCCGCCGACGTGCTCGTCCTCGTCGACGGGGACACCGTCTTCGAGCCGGACACGGTCAGCCATGCCGTCCAGCCGCTGCGCGACCCGGCTGTCGGCGCCGTCGCCGGCAACACCAAGGTCGGCAACCGGCAGGGGCTGCTCGGCCGCTGGCAGCACATCGAGTATGTGCAGGGCTTCAACCTGGATCGCCGGATGTACGACATGCTCCAGTGCATGCCGACCGTGCCGGGAGCGATCGGTGCGTTCCGCCGCGAGGCGTTGGAATCGGTCGGAGGCGTCTCGGAGGACACCCTCGCCGAGGACACCGACCTGACCATGGCGCTGTGCCGTGCGGGCTGGCGGGTTGTCTACGCCGAGCAGGCCCGGGCCTGGACCGAGGCGCCGGCCACCCTCAGCGCCCTGTGGCGGCAGCGGTACCGCTGGTGCTACGGCACGATGCAGGCGATGTGGAAGCATCGGCATGCCGTGGTCGAGCATGGCCCGGCCGGCCGGTTCGGCCGTCGCGCGCTGCCCTACCTGCTGATGTTCCAGGTCCTGCTGCCGATGCTCGCCCCTGTCATCGACCTGATGGCCCTCTACGGTCTGCTGTTCGCCGACCGTGGTCTCGTCCTCACCTCCTATGCCGGCTTCCTCGCCGTGCAGTTGGCCACCACCGCCTACGCCTTCCACCTCGACCGGGAACGATTCGGCCCCCTGTGGACCCTGCCGCTCCAGCAGATCGTCTACCGCCAGGTGATGTACCTGGTGGTCATCCAGTCCGTGGTCAGCGCCGTGCTCGGCAGCCGGTTGCGCTGGCACAAGCTTGCCCGTACCGGCAGCGCCGGCTCCGCCCTGGAAACCCGCACCCCCGTCGGATCGCCCTGATACCCGCCCGGACCTCACGCCTGGCCACACACCCTCAAAGCGCCGCCTGCGACGCGCGGTGGCCATCGCCGAACTGATGGAGGTATGAGAAAACGAGCCGGGTGGTTGATCTGTGTGTGCCGTTACCGTCGATGCTTGCGGGAACAGCCTTGTCGATGCAGGTGAGCAGGACGTTATATCGACCCGGATTACCGGATTATGAGCTGAGGGAAAAGACCGATGGCCATGGTCAGCAGGGGGTCATGGTCGAGTGGTACGGGAATTCTTGGCGGTCTCCAGCAGCGCGATGGGATCGATGCTTCGGCCATCCGCGGTCTCGTGATCGTAGACATGGCGTACAAGGTGAAGCCATTGGCGGTGCTTGGCGATCGTCACGAAGCTGGTGAAGATGCCTGGCGAGAGGATGAGGGCGAGGAGAAAGTGGAGGTCCACCGTGGCTCCCGGCTCAGGCGATCCACAGTGCCCGAATGGCCCCCCTTGGATCGCGTAAGTCACTATGCCAGCGCGTGCTTCCCGGTGCAAGGGAGTCTGATGCCCATGCTTGCTCGGTCTCGGCAGAGCCAAGGTCGTGGGTGCCTACGTGGACATCCTGGTTGGTCAGGAGCGGGTCAGGTCCTGGGTGCCGAGAACACGGAGCAGGTCGAGTGCGTCGGCACTTGCGGTACCCGGCTGAGTGGTGTAGACGACGAGTCGCTGATCGGCATCGGGCAGGTGCAACACGTCGCAGTCGACTTCGATCGTGCCGACCTGCGGATGGGCGATCCGCTTCCTGCTGCCGCGGCGGACCGCTGCCTCCCGCTGCTGCCAGCGCCGCTCGAAGTCGGGGCTGACGCGACGCAGCTCGGCGACGAGGTTGCGCAGCCCCGGGTCGTGCGGGTAGCGGGCGGCGGCGGAGCGCAGCTCGGCAACCGCCTCGACGGCGGCGGCTTCCTCCTCCTCAGGGGTGCGGAGCAGACGGTTGGGACAGCGCGCATCGCTGGTGAACCGCCACCAGATGACGTTGCGATGGCCCGGCGGCCACACGGTGAAGTCACCGAGCAGGGCGACAGCCAGCGGATTCCAGGCGAGGATCTCGCCTTTGGCGTCGTGCAGGATCGCCGGGTCGGACAGCCGGTCGAGCAGGCGCTCGATGCTGGGGCGGACCGTGCCGGTGATGTGGCCTGCCCGGGGTGGCGGTGTGCCGGCCAGGTGGAACAGATGGTCGCGCTCGTCGTCGGTCAGGCGTAGCGCCCGCGCGAGCGCGGTGAGGACGGACTCCGACGGGTGCGGCCCGCGGCCCTGCTCGAGCCGGACGAGGTAGTCGGTCGAGATCCCGGCGAGGGCGGCCACCTCCTCGCGGCGCAGCCCGGGGGTGCGACGCCGGGATCCGTGCGGGAGCCCGACGGCGGCGGGGTCCAGCCGGGCCCGCCACGTCCTGAGGGTGGCGGCGAGTTCGATGCGGTCCACAAGCCAGGATGCCCCGGAAACCGTCGGGGTTGCCTGGGATCGCCGCTCCCAGGTTCGGCTGTCCCTGGTCCGGCCGGCGTGGGCGGGCCAGGGTTGGCTGTATGAGCGACATCGTGAACGACGATGCTGTGAACGACATCGTGCTGATCACCGGGGCGAACAAGGGCCTGGGCTACGAGACGGCACGGCGGCTGGGCGAGCGGGGTGCGACGGTGCTTCTCGGGGCCCGGGATACCACCGCCGGCAGCGCGGCCGTGCAGCGGCTCGCCGCTGGCGGTGCGGACGTGCGGTTCGTGCCGGTGGACGTGACGTCGGATGCGTCCGTGGAGAAGGCGGCAGCCGAGGTTGAGGCGGGGTTCGGGCGTCTTGACGTGCTGGTGAACAATGCCGGGATCATCGGCGGGCGCGCGCCGGTGCCCGAGGCCGGGCCGGAGGACTTCCGGCTCTGTTACGAGACGAATGTCTTCGGGCCGGTACGGATGATGCGTGCGTTCATTCCGCTGCTGCGGCGCTCGACGCTCCCGCGGGTCGTAATGGTGTCGAGCGGAATGGGCTCCCTTGCCATCACCACCGATCCGGCGCGTTTGGAGTCTGGCATCGTCAGTCTCGTCTACCCGTCATCGAAAGCCGCCCTGAATATGATCACAACTCAGTATGCGAAGGCCCTTCCCGGCTTCAAGGTGAACGCGGTGGACCCTGGGTACACCGCTACCGACCTCAACGGGCGTTCTGGTTACAAGACCGTCGAGCAGGGCGCTGAGATCATCATACGGATGGCCACGGTCGATGCCGACGATCCAACCGGCGGTTACTTCGACGACCACGGGATCGTTCCCTGGTAGAGCGTCACCGGCTTGACCGCTTTCCGAAGAAGCCGTAGGTGGAAACCGCTGCTGTAACGACGGCTTCTACCTACAGATGCGGAAATCGTAGGTGGAAACTGCTGCCATGGCGACGGTTTCCACCTACACGTTTCCGATGAGGGAGCGGATGCCAGCGTCCGGCGAACGCGTGTTCAGGATGTGGGACCAGGGCCTTCGCTCGTACCTGCCGTCGGGCATCGGTGGCGACGCCCCCACCAACTACGACGGAAGAGACCACTCACAATCGACACCACGCACGAGGCGAAATTTGAACAGGCGATTGCCCGCATGATCCGCGTCTGGCGCCGGCGCCGGCGCCGGCGCCAGACGCGCCGAGGCCCGCCAGCACCGGCGTCCACGGTGGAGAAGTCGCGGCCGCCCGTGCGAGCGTCCCGTACCCGCACGCCGCGACCAGGCGCCCCTGACCATCGGTTACACCCGGCTACCCGACTATGTAGCGCTTCCATGACATTGCGTTGATGGGGAAACCGAGCCGGCCGCCGACGTCGCATCGCCCGTTCTGGGTAGTTGTACAGTGTGACCGAAGGCAGATCGCCCTCACCTCGATCGTGGTTCTGGAAACGCGGGCCTGTCGCGCCCGGTCAACGACGGTCAACGAGGTCAAAAAGCGGCGGGAACAGCCTGGTGGCGGTCAGGATGCTGGTTCTGTGGGGGAAGTCGCCGCGCTGAGGGAGCCGAGGCCACCGCCGCGCGGGTCGTCGCCCGGTAGCGCCCGGGCGGCTGGCCGCGGGTGCGGCTGAAGGCCCGCGAGAATGCATACTCGCTCGTGTATCCGACGTCGGCGGCGATCGCGGCGATCGGGTCGTCGGTTTCCCGCAGGCGTTGCGCGGCCAGGTCCATGCGCCACCGGGTCAGGTAGGCCAGCGGCGGTTCGCCGACAAGCTCACCGAAACGCCGGGTCAGCGTCGCGCGGGAGACGTGCACTGCGGCGGCCAGCGCCTCGAGGTTCCACGGCCGCTGGGGCTGGTCGTGGAGCAGTGCGAGCGCCCGCGCGGCTACGGGGTCGCGCAGTGCGCGCAACCACGACGCCTCGCCGTTGGGTTGCGTGCGCAACCACGCGCGCACGACGTGCACGAGCAGGACGTCGATCAGTCGGCCGACCGCGGCGCGCGATCCAGGTGGGTTGCCGCCCAGCTCGAAGCGCAGCAGGTGCAGGGTCGCAGCGACCGCGCCGTCGTCGGGCAGGCCGGTGGACAGGTGCAGGAGGCCGGGCAACAGCGACAACAGCGGTTGGGCGACCTCATGGTCGTAGTCGTAGGCGGCGCACAGGATATGCGTGACAGCCCCGTCGCCGGACAGTTCGATCACCCCCTCGGACGTGCGCAGCCCGGCCTTGGTGACCTGGTCCAGCGATATCGCCGGTGTGTCCGGGCCGCTGGAAAGCGTGTGCGGGAGGTTGGTCGGCAGCAGTACCACGTCGCCGGGCATCAGCTGCAAGGGCGGCGTATCGGCAGTGCGCAGCCAGCACGATCCCGCCATGACGCTGTGGAAAGTGGCGCCGGGCTGCGGATCGACCGCAACGCCCCACGGCGCGTGGGCGAGGAGCTGAGCGAGCACGGCACCCGAGACGCGCGCAAGATCGAGGACGTCAGTCAGTGGGTCCATGAAATCAACCGTAACGCGAACGCCGTGAGCGTATCAGACAAGAAAATGCCCTGATCAATCATTCATCCGCTTATTCGCCCCATCTAGCGTGACAGACATGTCATCCACATCCACACCCACACCCACACCCGCCACGTCATTGACCGATGCGGCTGTGCGGCTGCGCGGCCAGCTTCGCGAACAGTTCGGTGACGCGCTCGCCCCGTTCGAGGTGGAGGCCGACGAGCTGGCTACCCGTAGCATCGCTACCGGCACGCCAGCCGTCGGCGCACCCGCGCCCGACTTCACCCTGCCCGACGTCCACGGCGAGGACGTCACGCTGAGCACCCTGCTGACCAAGGGCCCGATCGTGGTCGTGTTCTACCGCGGCGCCTGGTGCCCGTACTGCAACCTGCAGCTCAACGCCTTTCAGGCGGCGCTGGACGAGATCGAGGCCGCCGGCGCGACGCTCGTGGCCATCTCGCCTCAGACACCTGACAATTCACTGACGTTCGCCGAGCAACAGCAGCTGCGCTTCACCGTCCTCAGCGACGTCCACAACACGGTGGCACGGACCTACGGCCTGGTCTTCCGGCAGGCCGATGCCCCGACCGCGATGCAAAAGCAGCTCGGCATCGACCTCGAACAGGTCAACGGCGACGACAGCCACGAACTGCCGGCAGCCTCCACGTTCGTGATCGGTTCCGATGGGATCGTCCGTCTCGCCTCGGTCTCCAGCGACTACCGCTGGCGTGTCGGACCCGATGAGGTTCTTACCGCGCTGCGTGACACGAGCCGTTAGACGCCATACCTGAAGGTGTTTAGCGGCACGTGGCGCAACACCCCCGCCGCGCAATCCCGTCGCCACAGGCAGATGCTGTATGTGCCCCTGGCAGGAATCGAACCTGCGGCCTACCGCTTAGGAGGCGGTCGCTCTATCCACTGAGCTACAAGGGCCAGCCGAACGTCAGGGGGAGACCCGACGGCACCCCAGTTTACGCATCATCGTCGCTCGCGGTCGTCCGAGCAGAGGCGGACCGGTCGGGACGAGCCCTCTGCCGACACATGCCTCGTCCCGGACCATCGTCA
>NZ_CAAAFR010000024.1:0-31235 GCF_900634745.1 Protofrankia symbiont of Coriaria ruscifolia | reverse complement strand
GAGGCGGACCGGTCGGGACGAGCCCTCTGCCGACACATGCCTCGTCCCGGACCATCGTCAGATCCGCCATTGCGTGCCGGAAGCCGGGCCGACCGGACACTGGCGCTGCTCGGCGTACGCCGAGCAGCGGCCGCGGCCCAGGGATCACGACAGCCGGGGACGGGACCGCCCGTGCCGGTCAGCCGAGCTGTTCGGCCAAGGCGACGAGTTCCTTGCACTTCGGGCATACGGGGAAGCGCTGGGGATCGCGCACTGGCTCGAACTTGTAACCACACAGCGCGGTCACGCGTCCACCTTCGATGGAAGCCCGGACGATCTCCTCATGGCGCGCGTAGTGGGCGAAGTCGTTACCCTCGTCTGTGCTGCCGTGAGTGGTCTCCGGTGCGATCTGGGTCGAGCTCATACACCGCAGTGTATGACTCACGCCAGGACGTCGATCCGCTGATCCCGCCGGCCGGCTTCGACCGCCCCAGCGTGCCGGGGACAGCCCGTGGGCGGTCGCTGGACGGTGCGGCCGGACGGCGACCCGGTCCCGGCACCCGCCAACGCGGAACCAGCATGGAACCGATGTGGACGGGATGACCCGCGTGCATCATAGGTGGGTCTGCCTCTGCGGACGTACTCTTGAGGCTGGACGAAGGAGCCCGGTGACTGGACTAATCGACAGTACCGAGATGTACCTCCGTACCCTCTATGAGCTGAGGGAGGAGGGCATCCCGCCGTTGCGTGCGCGCCTTGTGGAAAGACTGCATGTCAGCGCTCCCGCGGCCAGCGAGTCCACCTCGCGACTGGCCAGTGAGGGCTTGGTCGCCCTCGCCAACGACCGCACGGTGCAGTTCACCGAGAAGGGGCTGGTCCGCGCGACCGCGGTCATGCGCAAACACCGCCTCGCCGAGCTTCTCCTCACTGAGGTGATCGGTCTGGATTGGGCGCTGGTCCACAACGAAGCCTGCCGATGGGAGCATGTGATCTCGGACGAGGTGGAGATACGGCTCACCAAAATCCTGGGCGACCCGAAGAGATGCCCGTTCGGGAACGTGATCCCGACAGGTTCGTTCGACCGCCCGGCAGGCCCCCGGCCGCCGGCACCGCTGAGCCTGCTGGTCGCCGCCGACTTTGCCAGTTCCAGGACGACCTCGGTCACGGTCAGCTGGATCTCCGAACGGCTGCAGACGGACGAACGAAGCATGCGCCAGCTCCGGGAAGGCGGGGTGCTGCCCGGCGCCACGCTCGCCATCCGTGGGCGCGGTGACGCCGTCGAGGTCACCTTGTCAGGCGAGGCCACCCCGTCAGACCAGGGCTCGACGCAGGAAGCATCGACCATCGAGATCTCACGTCGTGCGGCGGGGCTCGTGTACGTCGAACACCCCGATACCACCGCCGCCTGACCACGCCTGGCGCTCGCTCGCTACCACCCGCTGTGCTGTTCGGACGGTCAGGTTCAGCCGCCGGGACGGACAGCGCCGGCGTATGTCGTCCACCAGACCGGCTCGACGCGGATCACCGTTCCCGTGCGTGGAGCGTCGATCATGTTTCCGCCACCGATGTAGATCCCCACATGGTGTAGATCCTCACCGAAGAAGACCAGGTCGCCTGGCATGAGTTCGTCCCGGGGGATTCGGCGCCCCTCGTTCCACTGGGCGCCGGTGAAGTGGGACAGGGCGACTCCCGCCTTCGCCCACACCCACTGGGTGAGCCCCGAGCAGTCGAAGGCGTCCGGTCCAGCTGCTCCCCACACGTACGGCTTGCCCAGCTGAGCACGGGCCTGCGCGACCGCGACCGCCGCCCCGCCGCTTCCGATCGCGGGCGGGCGTGCGGCCGAAACAGGGGTGTCGGTGAATCCGCGGCTGGTACTGCCGATCAGGTTGCTGCGGGTGCGCAGCTGTTCCTGTTCGGCCGAGGCTGCCCGTGCCTGCGCTTCGGCGGCCTCGGCAGCTGCCAGCTCGTTGGCCCGGCGGGCCGCGGCCTCGCGTTCGCGTGCCTGGCGGACAAGCTCGGCATGGCGGGCGACCAGACCGTCGAGCAATGTCCGTTGCGCCGCCACCGATGCCTCTATGCGCTTCTTCTGTTCTTCTAGGGATGCGATTTCGCGCTGTTGCTCGGCGAGAGCCAGCTGCGCGGCGGCCTGCGCGCCGGTGAGGTCGTGACGGGCCGACCGCAGTTCGATCTCGGCAGTCCGCCCGCGGCGGGCAAGCGAGTCCATCGCACCCGCCCGCTCCAGTGCCGTACCGGGGTCACCGGACAGCAGTACCGACAGTTGTTCGAGACTACCCGAACGGTAGGCGGCGGACCCCAACGCGCGACGTTTGTCCGCAGCAACCCGCACAGCGTCACCAGCATGCCGGACATTCTCAGTGGCCATTGACACGGCTTGTTCGGCAACGCCTAGCCGCAGACGCCCGGCGTTGAAAGCTTCGGTGGCTGCCTCGGTCGAGTGCGTCAATTCGGTGAGCTGCTGTCGGGCGACCGCTATGTCCTTCGCGATCTTATCGATGTCGTCGTCGGCTCTGGCCGGCGTGGCAGCGCCCGGTATCAGCATAATCCCGCTGGTGAGAGCGCCGATCAGGCTCAGGGCAACCGGTGCCCGGCCGGATCCCCGGCGGCGGACTCCTCGAACGTCAGGGATCCGGCCCGGTCTTCGGAGGCTCCGGAGACTCGGGGGCCTCCGGACGAAGAAGACGCGCGAATCGACACTACCACCACGATAGCAATCCGCATCCAAATCATCACGCACAGAGAGGCACGGTAACCCTTCGGGGCAAGTAGGATCACGCAAACGCGCCAGAAGTTGCGGAGGGTGATGTGATACTTGCCACGACTCGGTCGAGACGAAGCACGAACCGCCCAATTTAGCGATTTCACATATCGGAAACAGAGAAGTTACCGGTCCGGAACAGATCCTATCGACTCTTCGGCCGAAGGATCCGGGACGACGGGTGGGCCGCGAACCGGTGAGCATGATCCGCGCGGGCGCGCGGGGCGACCGACGGGAGAGACATGAACCCAGACCAGCTTAAGGAACTCCAAGACGGTATAGCCGGCGCAACAAGTGTGGGCACGGCCGTGGGCAGCACAGCCTGGGTTCTGGTTGCCTCGGCACTCGTACTGCTGATGACACCCGGCCTTGCGTTCTTCTACGGCGGCATGGTCCGCGCGAAAAACGTGCTCGGCATGCTCATGCAGAACTTCTTCTGCATCGGTATTGTCAGCGTCCTGTGGGTACTGATCGGTTACAGTATTGCGTTCGGCGACAGTAACCAGATCTTCGGAGGGTTTCACTTCTCGCTGCTCAACCATATGAGCGAACCGGTTCCCGGGTATGCCGAGGTGACGTTCGCCCCACCCTATGAGGCGAACTCGCTCGCCCAGGTGATCCCGCCGATCGTGTTCGTGGCGTTCCAGCTTATGTTCGCAATCATCACCCCGGCACTCATTACCGGAGCCACCGCCGACCGGTGGAAGTTCGGGGCCTTCGCCGCCTTTGTAGCGATCTGGTCGATTCTCATCTACTCGCCGGTGGCGCACTGGGTGTTCTCCCCCGAAGGATGGCTGTTCAAGAAGGGCGCGGAGGACTTCGCCGGCGGGACCGTCGTCCATGCGAACGCCGGAGCCGCGGCCATCGCCGTCGCGCTTGTTCTCGGTAAGCGCAAGGGCTGGCCCGGCACCAGTTTCCGGCCGCACAACCTGCCGTTCGTGCTCCTCGGAACCGGCCTGCTGTGGTTCGGCTGGTTCGGGTTCAACGCCGGGTCCGAACTCGCCGCCGACACCCGCGCCGGGTTCGCGTTCGTCAACACCAACACCGCGACTGCCGCGGCCATGCTGGGCTGGTTGTTCGTGGAGAAGATCCGGGACGGAAAGGCGACCACTCTGGGTGCCGCCTCCGGTGCCGTCGCCGGCCTGGTGGCCATCACCCCGGCCTGTGGTTTCGTCTCCCCGGCAGGTTCGATCGCCATCGGTCTCATAGCCGGTGCGGTCTGCGCTCTGGCCACGGCCATCAAGGGCAAGGTCGGTATCGACGACGCGCTCGACGTCGGCGCCGTCCACCTGGTTGGTGGTGTGCTGGGTGCGCTGTTGATCGGATTCTTCGGCACCGCCGACGTCGCCCCCGGCTACAGCGCGGACGGGATCTTCTACGGGGGCGGCGCCAGCCTGCTCGGCAAGCAGGCGCTCGCCGCCGCCGCAGTGGTCGCCTACTCGTTCGTGGCAACGTTCATCATCGCCTTCGTCATCGACAAGATCTACCGGATGAGGCTGTCGCCGGACGAGGAACTCGAGGGAATGGACATCGTCCTGCACGGTGAGACCGCCTACGAGTTCACCACGCTCGGTGACGGATCGGCACCGGCATCGGTTTCCACGGGCAAGGTCACAGAGGAGGCCAAGGCGTGAAGCTCGTGACCGCGGTAATCAAGCCGTTCAAGCTGGAGGACGTGAAGACCGCACTGGAAAACCTCGGTGTGCACGGCCTGACCGTTTCGGAGGTCCAGGGCTTCGGTCGGCAGAAGGGCCACACCGAGGTGTACCGAGGGGCCGAGTACAAGGTTGACTTCGTCCCGAAAATCAAGATTGAAATCGTCGTGGACGACGACGCCGTCGACGAACTGGTAGGTGCCATCACCACGTCCGCGCAGACCGGGAAGATCGGCGACGGCAAGGTCTGGGTGGTGCCGGTCGAAACCGTCGTACGGGTACGCACCGGCGAACGTGGATCGGACGCACTGTAGCGGCCCGGGGACTTGGGCCTCCGGCGGTGCGAAAAACATGATCGCGCCGCCTTTGGCCCTCCAGACCGTGCGCCTGCCCCGTGTTCTGGTCGGTGCGGGCTATTGGCTGCCGTACCGACCAGAACAGTCCATCCGGTGACGAGCCGGCTGGCGGCTCTTGCGGGCCGGTCCGACGAGTTCAGCGGCACCGTCGGACCGGCCCTGCGCCGTGCTCTCGTGGACGTCGCCGACGCCGCGCTGCGTGACCTTTTCGGCGATCCGGGCGTCGGCGTCGTCCTGATGGCGGTCGGCGGCTACGGGCGGGGGGAACCCGCCTTCGGCAGCGATCTCGACCTCGTCCTGGTCCACAACGGCCGCCAGGACGACATCACCCGCCTCGCCGAAGCCATCTGGTATCCGCTCTGGGACGCCGGCGTTGATCTCGATCACAGCGTCCGCACCGTCGACGAAGCCGTCGCCGTCGCCGAAAGCAACCTGAAGGCGGCTCTCGGTCTGCTGGACGCCCGCACGATTGCCGGCGACCGTATCCTTGCGGCTTCCCTGCTTGAGCGCGTCCGCGCCCGCTGGCGCGCCCGCTCCCCCCACCGGCTACCCGAACTCGCGGACATGGTCGCCGACCGGGCCCGGCGCCACGGTGAAGTCGCCTTCCTGCTCGAACCAGACCTGAAAGAGGCCCGCGGCGGCTTGCGAGACGTCCACGCTCTGGCCGCGCTCGCCACCGCATGGGCCGCCGAAACCCCGTCCGTACGAGTGCTCGAAGCACAGCAGGTGCTCCTCGACGCCCGTGGCGAGGTCCGCCGGCTTGCGCGGGGCCGCAGGCAGGACCGGCTGCTGCTACAGGATCAGGCCGCCGTCGCGACCGCCCTGGGCTATCCCGACTCACTCGCGCTCGCCCACGCCACCGCCGACGCGGGCCGCACGGTCTCCTGGGCCTGGGACAGCACCTGGTACCGGGTCTCGGCTGGACTGCGGTCCTCCTCGCGCCGGCGTCGCGGACGCCCGGTCCGCCAGCCCCTGGATCAGGGAGTGGTCGAGCAGGACGGCGAGGTGCAGCTCGCCCGGGACGCCGACCCCGCCCACGATCCGACCCTGGTGCTGCGGGCTGCCGCCGCGGCCGCCCGGGCCGGCATCCCCATCGGTCGATACGCCCTCGACCGGCTCGCCCGCGAGTCCCCACCCATGCCGGCGCCGTGGCCGGACGCGGCAAGGCAGACACTGGTGGCCCTGCTGGCCACCGGGGCGGCCATGGTCGGCGCCATGGAAGCGCTCGACCAGGTCGGGCTGCTCGTGCGGCTGCTGCCCGAATGGGAGCCGGTACGCAGCAGGCCGCAGCGCAATCCCTACCATCGCTTCACCGTCGACCGGCACCTGCTGGAGACGGCCGCGAGCGCGGCGTCGTCGACCCGCAACGTCGACCGACCCGACCTGCTGCTGCTCGGCGCCCTGCTGCACGACATCGGCAAGGGCCGGCCCGGCGACCACACCGACGCGGGGATCGAGATCGTCAGAGATCTTGCTCCACGGCTCGGCCTACCGCCCGCGGACACCGACGTGCTGGTCACGATGGTGCGCCATCACCTCCTGCTCACTGAGGCCGCGACCCGGCGGGACATCGACGATCCGGCGACCATCGAGGCGGTGGCTCAGGCCGCCGGCAACCCTCGGGTTCTCGGCCTGCTGCACGCCCTGACCGAAGCCGACTCGCTCGCCACCGGCCCGACAGCCTGGAGCCCGTGGAAGGCACGGCTGGTCGGTGACCTGGTGGAACGGGCGATGGCAGTCCACCGCGGCGAACAGGCGCCGTACCCGCCCGCCCTCACCGACCGCCAACGGGCTCTTTTCGCGCTCCCGGACACCTACCACGTGGACGTCAACCCGCTGCCGGACGACACGATGTTCGAGATCGTGGTGGTGGCGCCCGACCGTCCCGGGCTGCTGGCCGCCACCACGGGGGTGCTGGCCCTGAACCGTCTCGATGTCCGCCGCGCCTCCGCCCGCAGCGAGGACGGCCGTGCACTGCTGCAAGCTGCTGTGGCAACCACGCACAGTGAGGTGCCCACGTCCGCGAAGCTGCGTGGCGACCTGCTGCGAGTCCTTGACGGCGGACTTGACCTGGAAGCGAGGATCGCCAGTCGGGAGCAGGCGTATGCGATCACCCGACGCTGGCCTCCGGCCGTACCACCAAAGATCATCTTCGATGACTCCGGATCCGACACAGTGATCGAGATAAGGGCCCCCGACCGTGCCGGCGTCCTGTTCCGGATGGTCCGCGCGCTGTCCGACGCCGGGCTCGGCGTACGTACCGCGATCGTGGCCACGATCGGCCTCGATGTCGTGAACGCCTTCTACGTACAGGAGGTCGACGCCGGCATGGCGCGGCGGCCAGGGCGGCGGGATGACGTGGCGAACATCGTCCTGGCCGCGCTCGGGTGAGTGCTGTCATGGTCATGTTCCTGGTCATGGTGGACGCCGTCTGCGCCAAGATCGTCTGAGAGCAGGACGTTCGATCGGCCAGCGGCGGCCGGGCAGCCGGGCTCCCTGCGGCATGCCTCACACGTCCCGCGCTCCTCCATACCAACGACCTCCTCTACGCTCATGGTGCGCCGGTCACACGAGCGGAAGAGGCCGGCGAAGTCGCACCGGAAGTGGTGGCTATACTCAGGACGCACGTTGGAGGCTTCGCCTAGTCCGGTCTATGGCGCCGCACTGCTAATGCGGTTGGGGGCAACACCCCCTCCCGGGTTCAAATCCCGGAGCCTCCGCCAGTTCTCTGCGTCCCTGATCTCCATGGGGGCGCGGTGACTCACGAAGACGGTTTGTTGATCTTTTTTCGCCGAACCCATCGTGATCTCTGTGGGTACGATGTGGGCACGCCGCGTCACGTAGGGTACCGCTGACGGCAGCCCGGTCGCACCACCGCACCCGTCAGGGCCTGCTCGTCCGCACGACTGGGATCCGTCCGCTCGCAGGGGCCGGCCCGCAGGCGATCGACGGATCCGGAACGGCTCGCGGTCCACCGAATCGAGCATCCACCGAATCGGGCAACAGCCTATCCGCCGATCTACGCATCATGATTCACGGCGCCGGCAGGGCGTGAAGCCTCCGAGCGAGGGCATCACCGACTCGACCGTGCATTTTGGAGATCGACTCCCGTATCCCCGGGAACGGTCACGTCCGAGAGCCCGATGACTCGAAAGGAGCCGCCGTGAGTTTCGCGACAGCACCGGCGGGCCGCACCCAGGGCCGTGCCACGAACGTCCCATGGTGGTACCTCCTCGCCGCAGGATCCGCTTTTGTCTTGTTTGCGCTGGCAATCCCACAGTTTGATCTGACCACAGTTCGCTCTGTTGCCATACTTCTGGGAATCGTCCTGCTCCTGAGTGCCGGGAGCGAGCTGCTGGCGGCAATGGCGACCGCGCGGGACTGGCAGTGGTCCCATGCCCTGCTCGCCGTTCTCCTCGTCAGCGGTGGCGTGGTCGCGCTGGCCTGGCCCGACCCGACCTTCGCGGTGGTAGCCAGGATCGCGGCCTGGTACTTCTTGATCAAAGGTCTTTACGACATCGTCAACTCCTTTATCGCAAGACGGGCCGAGCGCTATGGAGCGCTTGGGGAGGACGTTCGCGGAACGGCCCAGTGGTGGATGCCGCTGGTGATCGGCGCGCTCGAGATCGGCGTCGCTTTCTGGGCCACCACCTATCCGCGGTTCTCGTTCAGTCTCCTGACCCTGTGGGTAGGACTTGCGGCTCTCTCCACCGGTCTGACAAAAATTGCGATGTCCTTCCGGAAACGTGGAATTCGAGGGGAGTTCCCAGCATTTTCTGAGGGTTTCCTGCCACCGGTGGGATTCGGCGCCGGCGCAACCCGCGAGTCTGGACGAGCTGAGGAAGGCCGGGTCCGCAGACCTCTCTCGGAAGAGTTGTGACGCGGCTCGGAAGGGTTGTAACGCGCTCCGTCACGGCCAGCCCCGGCGATGGACCATCGTGCGTGCCGCGGCCTAACAGATCACCGGACGCGGTCCACGGGAATCCGCTCGTGGGCTCACGGGACACTTGACCGCCCAAGTCCTGTTTTGTCGGCATCACGCCGTATCGTACTTACATGCGCCTGACACTTACAGTGGCCGATCCGGCTCAGGACGTCAGCGCGGACATCCTGCTAGACGCCGATCCGGACATGCCTGCCACCTTGATCGCCGATGCGCTGGTACGCCACGTCCGCCCGGGCGGGCTGGTTCTCCCCATGCATCGACCGCGTCTGTTCGTCGAGGGCCGTGCGGTCAGCGAGACGCTCACCATCGCCGATTCACCGATCCGGGAAGGCGTCCTGATCAGTATCGACTCGCCAGCGGGCTGCCTTCCTCTCGAACCACCGGGCCTGATTGAGGTCCGCGTGATCGGTGGACCGGGCGCAGGGGTCGTCCACCGGCTCGGCCCTGGCGAGTTCACGGTCGGCACCGCGGCGACCTGTGCTGTGCGGTTGGACGATCCGGCCGCTGCCACCGAAGCTATGACGATCACCGTGATGGTGGACGGCTCATGCCGGATCACACCGGCTACCACCTCCCTCGGGCAGGAAGCCGGCGGCGTGCTCGTCGACCGTGAACCGTTACTCGCCACAATCGATCTACCCGCCAGCGCGCAGATCACGGTCGGGTCCGTACTGCTGGAGATAAGCGCCCCCAGCCGGGCGGACGCCGCACTCAAACCGTCCGACGACGGGATGGGGCTGGACTTCAACCGGCCTCCCCGGCTGCTGCCCCCGATCCGGCGGACACGGTACAAGCTGCCCAGCGAACCGTCCGAGCCGGAGCGGCGGCCCATGCCGATCCTGATGGCGACGCTACCGCTGGCCGCGGGCGTCACGATGGCCTTCGTCTTCAAGCAGTACTACTTCCTGCTGATGGCTGTCATCGGCCCACTGGGGATGATCGGCATGCACATCTCCGGGAACCGGCATGGCAGGCGAAGCTACCGCAAGCAGCTGTCCGACTACCGCCAGCGGCGCCAGGACGTCGAAGCCGACGCCGAGCAGGCACTCCTCACCGAACGCGCGGCCCGCCGCACCGACTTCCCCGACCCGGCGACCGTCCTGCTCACTGCCGTCGGGCCGCGTGGGCGCCTGTGGGAACGCCGCCGAGACAACCCCGACTACCTGCACCTGCGCCTGGGCACCGCCGACTTGCCGAGCGAAGTCGTCATGGAGGACCCGGCCGCGCAGGAACACAAACGTGAGATCACCTGGACGGCCCTTGACGTTCCGGTGACCATTGCCCTACCCGAACGCGGAGTTCTCGGCATCGCCGGTCGCGGCGACATCCCGCGGGTGCTGGCCTGCTGGCTGACCGCGCAGGCGGCCGTCCTGCACAGCCCACGCGATCTCGCGATCTGCGTTCTCACGGACGGCTCCGGCGAGCAGGCGTGGAACTGGGTGCGCTGGCTGCCGCACTGCCGTCCGAGCGAAGGCCAGGACACCGCCGTCCTGCTCGGGACAAACGACGAGTCACGGGCACGGCGTATCGGAGAGCTGATCGGCCAGCTGGGGGCGCGCGCCGACGCGCGGGCCCAGTCCAACGGCGTGAACCTGCTCATCGACGGTCCGGACGTACTGGTCATCATGGACGGCGCCCGCCGGCTGCGGTCCATACCCGGGGTGATCTCCATTCTGCGGGACGGGCCGGCACTGGGCATCCATTCGATCTGCCTGGACCGCGACATCCGGCTTCTGCCCGAGGAATGCCAGGCCGTAGCCGAGGAGACCCCGACAGGTCTGCGGGTCGTAGAGACGCGTACCGAGATCGTCCACGATGTGCGCCCGGATCTCGTCGCCACGGCGACATCCGATGATCCGGAGGTGGTGGTCACAGCCGGTGGCGCCGCGGCCTGGTGCGAGCGTCTCGCCCGCGCTCTGGCACCGGTACGCGACGTCGGTGGGGATGACGAGGCAGCTCTCCCGGCCTCCGCCCGACTCCTCGACGTGATCAACCTGGAACCTCCGACCGCAGGGGCGGTGGCCGCTCGCTGGCAGGTCTTCCCCCGTAGCACCGCCTTCCCCGTGGGTCTGTCCCTCGACGGCCCGCTCACATTGGACCTGCGCCGCGACGGCCCGCACGGACTGATCGCCGGTACCACGGGCTCCGGCAAGTCCGAACTGCTGCAGTCGATTGTGGCATCACTAGCTGTCGCCAACCGGCCGGACGCGATGGTGTTCGTGTTCGTCGACTACAAGGGCGGCAGTGCCTTCGCCGACTGCGTCAGGCTTCCGCACACCGTCGGAATGGTGACCGACCTTGACACCCATCTGGTGGGCCGCGCCCTGGAATCGCTATCGGCGGAACTACGGCGGCGTGAGCACATCCTGGCCGACGCCGGTGCGAAGGACATCGAGGACTACACCCTCCTGATCACTACTGGTAGCGCACGGACACAGCTCGGCGGGCCGCTGGTGCCGCTGCCCCGGCTGCTGCTGGTCATTGACGAGTTCGCCTCCCTCGCCCGCGAGCTGCCCGCCTTCGTCACCGGTCTGGTCAACATCGCACAACGAGGTCGTTCGCTGGGCATCCATCTACTTCTGGCAACGCAGCGGCCCAGCGGTGTGGTGTCTCCCGAAATCCGTGCGAACACGAACCTGCGGATCGCGTTACGTGTCACCGATGTCTCGGAGAGCTCCGACGTTATCAACACGCCCGACGCGGCACGCATCTCGCCGTCAACTCCCGGACGGGCTTATGTGCGTCTCGGGCACGCCTCCCTGGTCCCCTTCCAGTCCGGACGCGTCGGGGGTCGCCGGTCCACGGGTGCCACCATCGATGATCTCGCTCCACCCTGGGCCACCGAACTGAACTGGTCCACACTGGGACAGCCTGCGCCGGCTCCCACTCGGCCACGGACGGCCGACAACGAGATCACCGATCTCAAGGCTCTCGTCGAGGCGCTCCGGGAGGCTGCCACAATCCTGCGGGTCGAACCCGGACACAGCCCCTGGTTGCCACCGCTGCCGGAACGGCTCACCCTGCAGATGGTTACCGCATCCATGTCCGGGGAATCGCACCCCGTTTCCCGAGAATCGCACAGCGGCGGTCCGGGCGTGCTGCGGCCCGTCCCGATCGGACTGGCCGACCACTGCGGTCGCCAGGCACAGCTTCCCTACACGATCGACATCGACAACGGGGGTCATCTGCTGTTCGTCGGGGCGCCACGATCCGGGCGGTCGACGGCCCTGCGCACCATTGCCGGCTCGATAGCCGCCTCCATCTCCTCCAGCGACGTCCATCTGTACGCACTGGACTGCGGCAACAACGCCTTGGCGCCGCTGGTCCGGCTACCGCACACCGGCGCTGTGGTCAGCCGGGACACGCCGGAGCGGGTACAGCGGCTGCTCACCCGGATCATCAGCGAGATCGTCGAACGGCAGGAGATCTTCGCCGCTCGGGGATATGCCGATCTCGCCGAGCAGCGATCAGCTGATCCTGAACGTCGGCTACCGTATCTGCTCCTGCTGATCGACCGGTTCGAAGGCTTTCTGGCCTCCTTCGAGGAAGCCGACGGTGGAGCGCTCGTGGAGATGCTGGCCCGGCTGCTACGGGAAGGGCCGTCTGTCGGCGTACGGGTCATCATGACCGGCGATCGGCGCAGTGCGTCGGGACGGTTCAGTGCAGCGATCGAGAACAGGTTCATGCTGCGGATGGCCGACAGGTCCGACTACACGATGGTGGGTCTTGCGCCGGGAGCCGTACCGGACAGCCTGCCGCCAGGCCGGGGATTCCAGATCGATGGATCGGTCGAGACCCAGATCGCCCTGCTCGACAATGATCCGTCCGGTCGGGCGCAGGTCGCGGCGCTGCACCGGCTGGCCGAGGTAGCTGCTGCACGAGACGGTGTGCCGGCGGGACCAGGCACCGGCGCCCGCGGAGACTACCGCCGACCGTTCCGCATCGACGTGCTGCCAGAACGCATCACGGTCATCGAGACCAAGGCACTACGTCCGGATCCCGGTGGCAGGCCGCAAACGGGCCCGCATGCAAGCCTGCATCCGGGTCCACAGATGGGCCCGCCGATGGATGCGCCGATGAGCCCGCATCCGGCTGGGCAGACGCCGGCACCGGCGGGCTGGGCGGGCACGCAGCCGGTACCGCTGGTGGCTCTGATCGGCGCGGGCGGTGACGAACTCGCCCCGGTTGAGATCGATCTCGCTGTCGACGGACCGGGCTTCGTCATCGCCGGGCCTCCACGGTCGGGTCGCAGTTCGGCACTGCTGACCATGGCAGAGTCGCTGCTGGCGGGCGGTGCCCAACTGCTGCTGCTGACCCCGCGACGCTCGCCGCTGTCCACGCTCGCGGATCGACCAGGTGTGATCGACCTGCTGGGCGCGGACGCTCAGGCTGCCGGCATTGATGCGGCATTGGAGTCAGCCGGTCCGTCCGGCGGCCTGGTGGTGGTCATGGACGATGCGGAACTGCTGGCAACCGCCCCGGTCGCCGATCGCATGACCGAGTTCCTCAAGGCCGCGCGTGACGGCGGATGCGCGTTCGTGGCAGCCGGCACCACCGAGGATCTGACCGGCCAGTATCGGGGATTCATGGTGGATGCCCGCCGGTCACGATGCGGAGTGATCCTCGCTCCAAGCACGCCCAGCGAAGGAGATCTGTTCGGCATCCGGCTGTCGCGTAACAGCAGGGGGAGCATGCAGGTCGGCCGCGGACTGTTCGTACTGCGGGGAAAACCAGCACCGATTCAGATCGCCTTCCATGCATACACGTAGTCATGCATTCACAAGGAAAGAACTGCCAATAAACAATCAGAGAACGGTGGATGACGATCGGTGGATCCCCGGCCCTGGCCCGGTCTGATCACGTCGCAGAATTCCCAGCAAGATCTCTATTCTGCAAACATGTGGTAGACGTTGCCTGGCCAGACGGTGTTATGAAGTAGCGGTGTCCGACGACTGCCTTCCCGGTCGCAACGCCGATCTCGATCAGCGGTCGTCTGGCGATCGGCCCGCTTCCCGGACCGATCCGGTCACGGACCCGTACGGTGGGCTACAACGCCGCATCGGCCTGGCCGATGCGGTCATCCTCGGTCTCGGCTCGATGCTCGGAGCCGGTGTGTTCGCCGCATTCGGGCCGGCAGCCCATGCGGCCGGAGCCGGCGTTGTCGTGGGCCTCGCGATCGCAGCCATGATCGCTTACTGCAACGCCATGTCGTCCGCGCAGTTGGCCGCTGTCTACCCCGAGTCCGGCGGAACCTACGTCTATGGGCGGCGCCGGCTCGGCACTTTCTGGGGATTCGTCGCCGGCTGGGGCTTTGTGGCCGGCAAGACCGCAAGCTGTGCGGCCATGTCCCTGACCGCCGGCGCATACGCATGGCCGCAGCATCCTCGGCCGGTTGCGGTCGCCGCCGTGGTCCTGCTCACCACGGTCAACTACTTCGGAATAAGCAAGACCGCCCGACTGACCCGCATTCTGATCATGCTCACCCTGCTCGCACTCGCCCTTGTCGTGCTGGCATGCCTGGCGGGCGGGACTGCCCAGGTCGCACGGCTGAGCCCGTTCTGGTCCGGTAGTGGGCTGGACACCGTGCACAGGGTGCTCCAAGCCGCGGCCCTGCTCTTCTTCGCGTTCGCCGGCTACGCCCGGATCGCCACCCTGGGTGAGGAGGTCCGCGACCCGGCGCGGACAATCCCGAAGGCGATCCCGACCGCGCTTGGGATCACGATTGCCGTCTACGTACTTGTCGGTCTGTCGGCGTTGCTGGCGGTCGGTCCGGACCGTCTGGCGGATGCCGTGGACCCGTTGGCCGTCGCGACCGGTGCCGGCAGCCTCAGGGGGCTGACGCCTGCCGTCCGTGTGGGCGGAGCGCTCGCGAGCCTCGGCGTCCTACTGTCGCTTCTCGCCGGAGTCGGACGTACCGCACTGGCCATGGCCCGTGAACGTGACCTGCCGGGCTGGCTCGCGGTAGTACATCCACGGTACGCGGTTCCGCACCGTGCAGAGTTGCTGCTCGGCGGGATCGTCGTTGCAGTCGTCATCGTGTCGGACGTCCGAGGGGCGATCGGTTTCTCCAGCTTCGCAATCCTCATCTACTACACGATCGCAAATGCCAGCGCCTTTACCCTCGACGGCCCGCAGCGCCGCTGGCTGCGCCCGCTGTCACTTCTTGGTGGTATCGGCTGTCTCGTCCTCGCCCTCACGCTGCCGGTCGTCTCAATCCTGACCTGCCTTGCCATCCTCGCCGTCGGCATCACGATCCGAACCGTGCACAGGTCATAGACCTGCAGGACCATGGTCAGGAACCCTGCCCCGCGGATGCACCGTTACAGCGGAGCAGCGAATTCCCCGCCATCAGGGACAAACCGAAACGTCGAGGTCACCGCGTCGAACAGGTCGTGCAATGCATCCACGAGCACGAGATTCGGGCTGGAACAGGAAACCAGGGCCACCCGGTCGGACCGTGGGATCGGGACGAAGGTCTGCATCATCGTCGTCCTGATCCAACCGGCCTGGTCGGGCAGACTGATGTCCTCCACTCCATATGAGCGTGCTGCCTGCCCGACATGAGGAAGATCAACAAGGGCCACTGTGGTCCAGGTGTCGTCTTGCGAACGAGCGACCTTCTCCGACAGAGTGGACATGATCGCTGATGGAGTCACGCCAGTCACACCAGTGATCCGGTCGCTGTTCGGTGCAAACAGCAGGGATATAGCCACGCTGGCAGACAGGCCTGCGCCTTCTACGGCCTCAGTCATGACCCCGCAGAACAATGCGCCGCCAGCCGCCGCGTCGCTGGCGGCATTTCGGAGCAGCCGGGAGATCGCTGCACGGTTCGCCGCGAGCTCGGGAACACCACGTGTCCGCTCCCGGACCAAAGCGTCGATGGACGCCCGCCGAGTCAGCGGGTTCAGATCGACCTCAAACCAGGTGTCGGGAACACTGATCGAGAAGCCTACGGTCACGGGCTCCTCAGCGGCAATGTATCCGCTCAGTCTCCTCTCCCTCCTTCGTCAGCGGGCTGCGACGCCCGGACCAACTCGGCATCCAGATTGGAATCAACCTGACGCAGGGCCTCCGCCGACTCCGACGCCATCGTCGCCAGCTTGTTCGCATTATCATCGATCTTTTTGCGTCCGTCGCTCCAGCCATGTTCGAAGTCGCCAAGAGCATCTTCGATCTCGGTTGATCCCATCTGCCCCCGGTAGTTCTCCAGCGTCGAACGGGTCGCGTTCATTGCCGAACGGATCGACGTCAGGTTGCTGGCAAGCGAGTCCAGCCCAGGAAGATCGACTGACAACCGATCAACGGTCATCGCACCCACCTCTCTCACGGCGGTCTTATCTCACAGCGCTCCCCATGCGCCCCGGACCGGGTGTATAAGGAGCGCGGCCGATCGGAGGCACGTTCTTCGCCGATCACGGCAACTGGTTACCGCCCCCGGTGGGGCTCGGATGTACCTGACACCCCACCGGACAACGACTGCCTCTCGGTGACCCGGGAATCTAGACCTCCCGGACTTCCCAGATCGGCTTCCGGACCGTCCATATCGGCTTCGCCGATCCGGGCAGGAACCCCGGATCCGGCAGGAACCCCGAGCGCGAATCATGATCGCGTTGCCTTCGGCCCGCTAACCCTGGCCGCGCAGCGAGCTCGCGAGCTGGGCGTCAGCGGTCCGGAACACTTCAGCCGCCTTCTTCAAGTATTCAGCCATTCCGTCGAGCCCGGCCAGTGTGTTGGTGACGCCGGTGTTGAACCTGTCGTAGGATCCCTGGAACTGCACGCTTGACTGATCGGTGACATACCCACCCGCAACCAAGGCGTCGACCGTTTTCTTCAGTGCGACAAGCTGGGCCTCGATGTCGACCTTGCCGTTCCTGAGCCTGATGCTCGCATCGTCCATTTCCTGGTAGGTGACGTTGAGGTTGGGCATTTTCAAACCCCTTTCAGGTAGGTAGGTCAGCTCCTGGCAGCGAACAGGAAGCGCATACGGGATCGGCCGTTGCAGCGGCCTGGCCTGGCCTTCGAACCGTACCGATCAGAAGCGGCGTATCAGACGCTTCCCATCTCAGTCCAAAAATCACATCCAAGCATGATAGTGATATCGTTGCATCCCCGGCTGTGCTGCTTTTGGCAAACACGGTGCCGGATCGAGAATCGAACCTGCGACCTCACTCCCGTAGGTCATGCCCGCCGGACACGACCTAACAGCCTCGCCATCAGAGTTATCGCATATCAACGCCGTCCGCAACACATTTCGCATGCTTTGTAACCATCTGCCTTGTACCGGTTTACACCATAGTGCCCGTCTGCGACAAGGCTGACAGGAGGACGCATGTCCGCCCCGGCATGGATCGGCCGCATGATCGGCCCGATGCCGATGCCGATGCCGATGCCGATGCCGATGCCGATGCCGACGCCGGTTTCCTGGTATCCCACCGAGCTGACAGTCCAGCAGGCCAGTTATCCACAGCCGGGTTATCCACAGACAGGACGATGCGATAGCCGGTTCAGTCTCGGGGGAAGACGATGAGCCCCGTGACACCGCCCTGCCTCGATCAGACCGAACGGCGACGTTCGGGTCTGCCAACCAGGCGCCGCCCTCTCGGCGGAAACTCGCAGAAGCTGGTAGGCAGGCTGGCTGCCGCCTTGTTGTTCTCCGAGCTGTTCTCCAGCGCAGCCATCCTCTTCCCACCTACCTCGGGTGAGTGTGGCCAACATCCGGCGGTCACGCCGGCAGCAGTCAAGACCGTGCTTGGAGATGCACACCTGACCGAAGCGACAGGGACGAGCGGGCATGAGCTACTCACGACGCCGCCACATGAGGAGCGGAGCGCCACGCCACTCCACAACGAGATCGTAAGATACCATCCTGTTACCAACCAGCCGAGTCCTCTCTCGGAGGCAGCCCCGGAGTCGGTGGACACTCGAACGCAGGCGCTACTGAGGTACTACGGCGTACGACTATCCATCGCCTTATCTGCCATACTGACGGCAGGAGTGATGGTTGCACTAATGAGGCGACGGCTACGATCTAGCGGCAGCAACCCCCTTGGGCAGCTCGGGACCGGGTTCCGCCTCGCCGCGGACGTGAGGGCGGCCCAATTTCTCGATCAGGCATTGCGGCTTCTTTCCGCAGAGCTCACCGCAGCTGGCCGCGCTCTGCCATCCGTGTACGCGGCAACCCTCTCCGACAGCGAGCTCGTCCTGCATTTCGCACCAGTCGAACCTGACGGGCCGCCCGCACCGTGGCGGGCTGGCGAGATACCGGGTGCCTGGCTCATCGAGCGGGTCGCCACCACAATGGATGGTCTACCCGTTGATGCTGGATTGAGAATCCCGGCAGGCACACCAGCTCCCTATCCAGGCTTGGCCACTGTGGGTACGGACGACCGGGGAGCTCACGTTCTTATTGACATCGAGGCTGCTCCCGGGATCGTCAGCCTTGGCGGAGATGCCGCGCTCGCACGGGAAGTGGCCGTGTCCATCGCGGTGGAATTGTCCACGAATCCCTGGTCGGACGACCTCCGCATATACATGATCGGGTTCTCCGAGCGCTTCGTGCCGATCGCCCCGAATCGGCTGCGATCCAGCACCAGCCTCGGTGAAATCCTGGACGAACTGGAAAATCGCGAGTCGCGGCGCGGCCGTACAACTGGCGGCGGGGTCCTGAGCAGCGGACCCCGTCCGGTACTCCGGGGACGGCAGGCCGCCCGAAACCAGGTATTGTGGGCACCGGACCTGCTGGTTCTGTCCGCTCCTCCGTCCGGCGATGAAGTAGCACGGCTTTCAGCTCTCTGCGGGGGCCCCAACCGGGGAGTCGGTGTTGTGACCGTCGGCGATTCGACCGCGGCGCGCTGGCGCTTCATGGTGAGTTCTGCCCGTAGGTTGCATCTCGGTGTCCTGGGCCTGGAGATCAGTGCTCAGACGCTGAGCACACATGAGTACCCCGCCATTATCAAGATGTTCCGCAAAGCGAACACGGTATACACGATCCCTGGCCCAGCACGCGCCATATCGCATACCACAGGAACGAAAACCGTAGATCCAAGCTACCCGTACCCCGCCTTTCCGCCGCCACAACAGGTCTCTTCTCCGGGCGCACAGTCACTGCGCCGTTCCGACCTCAGGGGCGACGCAGCGCAACTGGGCAACCGCCGCCGCGGGAGCGCGGAGGCCGGTGAAGTCATCGCGTTCCCGGACGGAAAGCGGAGAACTCCCACTCCAGATGCCGCTCAGATGTTGACGCCATGGGTGCCCGAAGTTCCGCCGTGGATGCGTCCGCACACGTCCGCGACGGCATCAGAGCCCCTCCGTCGAGATCATCCACCGATTCCACCGGTGCCGCCGGTGCCACCCCCATCCGCACCCCCGCGGACACCCCCGCCGGCCATCGCTCCTCCGGCTGGCCGGCCGCCCAAACCACCGCTACCCCCGAGCGAACCACCGACGCGATTTGCAGAGCATTCGGACAGCCCCGACCCGGCAGAACACATTCATGATCTTTTCCTGTCCGAGAGTACGTCTACTCAGGGATTCCGGGATACATCCGCCTGGGAGAACGGGGCAATGCCGGAGTGGGAAGCCCGAGCTGCCGAGGCGCCCGCAGAGCCTGTGTCGCTGCGTTCTCCCAGTGCGCAGGACATGCCCCCGCATCCGCTCCCATCACCGACCGTCTTCCCAGCCGGGGCTCCCCGCCTGCCATCCGCGCATCCTCTGGATGAGATTTGGCCAGCACCATCACCGATCCCGACAGCGCAACCACTGAAGGCAGCAGAGCCAGTAGCTCAGCCTCCCTGGCGAATCCCGCCGAGTGAACTGCTCGCGGGCACGGCTCCCACTGACGGCAGCCTGCCCTGGACGGGCCCGCCTGGCAGCACACTGCTACCCGTTCTTTCGGCTCCGCCTCCACAGCCAGCGGCATCGCCGCCGGCTGTACCGCCACCGGCTGTACCGCCACCGGCTGTACCGCCACCGGTGATGCTGTCGGCCGGCTCCGGAAATTCGTCCCAATCGACCGATGCTGAAATCCGGATCATGGGGGACATCGCCGTCGAGGCACCCGGTCCCTGTAATCCAGATCGCAGGGACTTCCTCACCGAACTGGTGGTGTATCTCGCTCTCCATCGCTCAGGAGTGCTTCCCGGCGTTCTCAGCGCGGCGCTCCTGCCGCCCGGGGCTGCCGATGACATGATCAGGGGAGCTCTCGACCAGGTCCGTACCTGGCTTGGGGCAGATGACGGAGGTCATCCACGTATCACGGTCGGTGATGACGGACGCTGGCGCCTCGCTGACGGCGTCCGGTGCGACTGGGACTTTTTCGTCGCCTACGCCCATCGGTCCGCCCAACCGGAGTCAGACGCCGAAAGTGATCTGACTACAGCATTGCGGCTGGTCACAGGCCCATTGTGGGCGAATTTACCGAAAGGCTACTACCGATGGCTGGCCTCAAGCAGGATCAGGACGACCACAGCCACCGCCGTTGTCGACGTGGCCCATCGGCTCGCCAGCCTGACGCTCGGTCATGGCGATACTGTCACCGCTATCGCGGCATGCCGTACAGGCCTGCGTGCTGCGCCGACGGCCGAGGTTCTGTGGCGAGATCTGCTACGCACGGTAGCAGCCCGCCGTGACCGTAAGGCTCTGGAAGCAGTGATCAACGAGATGTACCAGATGATCGCACCACGACGGACCGGCCTCAAGGTCCAGGCGGAAACGGATGCGCTGGTACACGAGCTGTTACCGGGATTCCGCCGTCGATAGGAGGTCGTCAATAGGAGGTCGGTAGGGGATGTCATCGATGGAAGGACGACGGGGCCCGCCCGCTTCACCTGTTGGATCAACCGTACGGCCCGCCGGGGCGGTATGGCAGAGGACCGGGAGGGTAGCTCGGCGGAGGCGGTTGCCATGGTCCCGGGATAATCCGTGGGCCCCGGAGGCGTGTCCCGAAAAGTGCCAGGACCGCGATTGCTCCGAAGGCGGCAAGGTGGATGCTTGACAGATCCAGCGTGGTTTCACCAAGGCGTATCACAACATCGCGCGTTCCCCGGGCCAGCATGACGTGTCGTAGCAGCGCCACGGCAACAGCCACCCTGGCCGCAAGCAGGAAGAGCCGGTCCGACCGACGATCGCAGAGCAGGCCGAGAGCCAACAGCCCGATCAGCACCGCAAAGTTGTCGACCGCGTAAACATAGAGGTCCGGATGAAACATCTCGAGTGCGCAGAGTCCGACCACAATCGCCGCGGTGAAGAACGTCACGCAGCGGGGCTGCACGAACAATGTGGCGAGAAGCAGCACGCCACCGATCACAGCTGTTCCGATCAGGCTCGGCTGCTCCGAAAAGACGTGGTACTTCCAACGCAGCTCCGCGGGGGCGAACACGACGACACCCAGGCCACCGGCCAGCAGACAGAAAACCGTCCATCGACGGAAAGTCCATCCGGCGGTCCAACCTCGCCAGCCGAGGATGACGACCAGTGCCGCAGCGGCACCAGTTATGATCAGCCACCCCCCGACGTCGAGCGACGAGCCGTCGAGCGACGAGCCGAACTTCGACGAGCCGAACTCCTCCTGGAGAAAGCCGAGTTTCGCGATCGACATCACAGACAGACCGACCACGCATCCGGCCGCGAAGTCACGCCAGGCAGCCCAGCGGTTTCCGATTACCAGACCGACAGTCATCAC
The DNA here is from genome assembly GCF_900634745.1 of Protofrankia symbiont of Coriaria ruscifolia. Taxonomy (NCBI): domain Bacteria; kingdom Bacillati; phylum Actinomycetota; class Actinomycetes; order Frankiales; family Frankiaceae; genus Protofrankia; species Protofrankia symbiont of Coriaria ruscifolia. The sequence goes on along the minus strand of NZ_CAAAFR010000024.1, from coordinate 9,844 downwards.
CGGCAGCGTAAGGAATGCTACCGCAACCTCCCCAAAAACGTCCCATACGTCGTAGCCGTTGACGATTACAGGTATCCCCAGGGCGAAGGCCCGCAGCGTCACGGGAATGGCCGTGAGCACCGCTGCCGCCAGCAGAGCGGCCAGAACGGGTATCGACATCGGCGAAGAGCGGCCAAACCATCCCTGCTGGGGTGGGCCGGGCGGTGCGAGGATCCTGCGCCGGTCCGTTCCGGCCGGTGGAGGTGGAGGCTGCGCACTCGAAAGATCGCCCTGGACGGGCTGCTCCTCGGCATCCCACGGCGGGAGCGGAGGTCCGACCCGGGTGTGGCCCGTTTCGGGTGGTGGCGACGGAGTCTGCCAACCCGACCACGCAGATGCCTGGCCGCGGCCGGCGGAGGGCTGGGGCGGTCCGAACCGGCCGGGCGATGGCGCATCATCCAGGTCACCGCGGATGACGCGCGTGGCAATCTGTTCGGCATCGGTGACGCCGTATATCTGCCGTCCGGTGAGGCTGGCCACCACATCCACGGCGGTGAAGCGCTCGGCCGGCGACTTCGCCAGCGCTCGGGCGATCATGGAGGCGAACGGGGCCGGAATCCCCTCGAGATCGGGAGCGCCTCTCAGGACCCGAGCCATCGACGCCGCCGGCGTCTCGGCCGCGAACGGATGCCGGCCCATTGCGGCAAACGCAACGCAAGCGCCCCAGGCGAAGATGTCGGCGGCAGGCCCGGCCCGTTCTCCGGAAAGTTGTTCAGGAGCCATCCACGCGACGGTTCCGATACTGAAGCCGGTTTTCGTGTTCATGGTGGCGTCCGAGAGCCGGGCGATACCGAAATCGATGACCTTCGGCCCGTCCCAGTCCATGATGATGTTCGCGGGTTTGAGGTCGCGATGTACCACACCAGCCGCATGGATGACGACCAGGGCCTCGGCAAGACCGACCGCGAGGCTCATCAACGTTGTGCCGTCCAGACGGCCGCGGCGGCGTACCGCGTCTGCCAGGCTCACGCCGTCCACGTAGGCGGTCGCCATCCAGGGACGGGGGGCGTCCACGTCGGCATCCAGCACTTCGGCCACGAAAGTGCCACGAACCCGCCGGGCGGCGGTGACCTCCTGGCGAAAACGGGCACGGAACTCGGGGTCCGCTGCCACGTTCCGGTGCGGGAGCTTGATTGCCACAGGTGTGTCGTCCGGGGCGAAAGCCTGATAGACGACTCCCATGCCGCCTTCGCCGAGACGGCCGTGCAGCCGGTAAGGCCCGACGGAACGCGGATCGTCAGCAGCCAGCGGCGCCAGCACCGGCTCCCCTCTCGCCAACCCCCGTCACGAGCGGAGAGTACCCGACTGGACCGATCTCACCGGCCTCCCAGTCAAAAACCTGCCGGACATTTGCAGGCCGTCACCAGGTCCGTGATATGGACATCATCGAGATCAGACGGACAGAGCGGGTGCAAGGATCGCAACCGTCGCGGCGAGAACGACCACAACGATCATAGCGGCGTGCAAGTTGATCATTTCCGCGAGTCCGCCGACGAGCGGTGGACCTATGAGCCAACCCACGTAACCAAAGCTGATGACCCTGGCAACAGCGGCTCCGGCGGACGAAGACGCAGCCGGACCCGAGCCACGAGCGCCGAGCAGCCCCGCTGCAGATATCGCTGTCGGGACGACACATGCCAATCCGACACCGATGGATCCGAAGCCGACGATCCCACCAAGCGTTCCGATGCCGGTGTCCGCGACGGCCAGCGCGGAGAGGAACACGACACTCGTGGTCCCGGCCGAAACCCGGACCATACGGGCGGCTCCGACAGCGCCTATCACCCTGTCACCCACCAGACGCCCGATCAGCATCGTCCCTATGAACAGGACGAAACCGATGCCGGCGACATCCGTGGATGCACCCGTCACGTCCCGCAGGTAAAGGGTGCTCCAGTCCGCGGCCACACCCTCGCACAGGAAGCTCGACAGGCAGATGAGGCAGAGTGTGACAAGCGGACGGTTGGCCCTGTGGCGGACGTTCGGGCCGCGTCGAAGATTGCGCGGATTACGTGCCTCCGCGAGCACCCTGCCCCCGGTCGTGTCGGTCGCCCCGGTCCTCTCGGCGTCCTCACATTCCTCGGCATCCTCAGCCAGAGAGATCGGCGTCGGCGCGGGAAACGCTGGACAGCCACGATCGCTGATCGACATCGCGTGCCCGACCATCATGACGTCGACAGCCGCATTCATGTCATTTCCGGCATTTACGCCGGCCGTATCCCAAACAGCCCTATCACCGACAGCCCTATCACCGACAGCCCTATCACCGACAGCCCCATCACCGACAGCTGTATCTGCGACGACTACATCTGCGACGGCCACGGCGCCGGTGACCCTGGCGCCAGCGACGTTCCCCGCCTCCACCGGGACAGGTGTATAACGCACAATCAGTGTGTCGTCAGAAGCAGGTGCGTCGCGCGGCAGCATCATCAGGGTCGGCGGAAGGCCGATGGCGAGTCCGAGTGCGCCGACACCGGCGAACTGCCAGCCGAGAGATGTCCCGATGGCCGTTCCAGCCGCTCCCAACACGGCCCCGACAAGCGCACCCGCCGTCCATGCCGCATGCAGCCCCGACATGATCGGACGTCCGTAACGTCGTTCCACATCGGTGGCCTGGGCGTTGACCGCGACGTCGAGCCCGCTGCCACTGGCTCCCCAGAACGCGAGCACCACAAACAGCATGGGCAGGGAGCCTGCGCCGACGACGAGTACACCAGCGAGGCAATACACGACAAGGCTGGCCCGGATCACGGGAACGCTGCCGACGCGTCCGACGAGAAAACCAACGGCCCACATTGTCAGCACCGCACCGGCCGGTGCTCCAAGTAACGCCAATCCGAGCTCGCCGTCACTCAACGCAAGCGACGCTTTCACCTCGGGGATGTGGGGAATCCAGGACGCGAAGACGAAGGCGTGGACGAAAAGGCCGCCCGCTGTTGCCAACCTGGCCGCCCGGGGCAGGGGTCCGCCCAGTGGTGACACCTCTGATAACAGCTGGCCAGACACTGCAGGAAGCGTACCTCCCAACTCCTACCTGTCCGGCGGAATTTCGGCAGCCCTTCATGATCTGTGCACCGGCAACCGTTTTCCGTGCCGGCAACCCGCTTTCCAGCCGAAGCCGTCGAGGCAGACTCGGTGGATGAAGCTCGTACTGCTTGCCGACACACACGTGCCGGTCCGCGCTCGCGACCTGCCTGCCCCGGTGTGGACGGCAGTTGACGACGCGGACGTAGTGATCCACTCCGGAGACTGGATCGACGTGACCCTGGTGGATCGGCTCAAGGCCAGGGCGTCACGCCTGATCGGCTGCTTCGGCAACAACGACGGGCCCGAGATCCGCAAGCTGCTGCCGGAGGTGGCGCGCGCCGATCTTGGCGGAATCCGGACGGTGGTCGTGCACGAGACCGGGACGGCCGCCGGCCGAAACCAGCGGGTCAGCGGCACCTACCCAGACGCCGACCTGGTTGTTTTCGGCCACTCGCACATCCCCTGGAACAGCATGGTCGAGCGGCCGGACGGCGGCGGGCCGGTCCGGCTGCTCAACCCGGGCTCCCCGACGGACCGCCGCCGTCAGCCGCACTGCACGTTCATGACAGTGCCGATCATCAACGGTCGCATGGGGGACGTCGTGCTGCACCGGCTACCGCCACGCTGATGCCCGTTCGGAGATCGCGGACTGGTGTTGTACTCTTGCTCAGTCGGTCCGCCACGGCGGCCCGGCAGGCGCTCGTAGCTCAACGGATAGAGCACTTGACTACGGATCAAGAGGTTGGGGGTTCGAGTCCCTCCGAGCGCACGCTGGTTGAGGCAGGTCAGAGCCCCGCAGCCGATCACACGGCGCGGGGCTCTGGGCTTTTCTGATCTCCAGTACTGCAGTTTGTACTGCAATTGGAAACGATCAGCTCGCGGACGTCCCGGCACCACCCTCGCCATCGTCACGTTCCGTGGCATCCGGCCGAGTCGGTAGGACCAGCCGGCCAAGGATGCCATCCATGCTCGCCGCCGTCCCACGTCGGACGTCTTCGAGGACATCGATGTAGATGTCCGCTGTGGTCGCAATCCGGGTGTGCCGGAGCAATGCCCGGATCTCGTTGAGATCCACCCCGGCGCGGAAAAGCAGCGTGGCCGACGTGTGCCGGAGATCGTGAACACTTGTCCGGTGGACGCCCACACAACACCATCCTCATACAGGACAGCAACGTTCCTCCGGCCGAGTTTCGCGGTTACGTAACCAAGTTCGAGAATGACGTTCTGGCGCGCGCGAGGCTGAAGGTCACTCACCCCCTTGATGCGCCCTTCATCGTTGGCAGTCATGAGGACAACAGGGGGCACCGATACCCGCCGCCGACCTCGTACGCCGCCCAGAGGCACCCGAACCCCCGTCCCGTCGACGCCGGATCATCCCTGAAACTTGGAGGCCGAGGTCTGGCGCCTACAGTCGACGACATATGTGTCGATCACGTGGTTCGGCACGACAGCGCTTCTGATCGTTTCTGCAACCTCGCGGCTGTCCCTCTCGTGACACATGATCACATAGCTGCCAAAGATGGTGCTCGCCGCATCCATGTAGCGAGGGAGCTGAACCTGAAGACCGTGCAGGATCTTTGCGGTACTCGTATCCTTCTTGAACTCTAAAATATGAGCCGCTTCGCCGAGGTCGAGCGTCAGATCCGTAGCCCCGACTCCATGATCGGCATTTGGGTGAACGGATATTCGCAATGCGCCGAAGGTAAGCTGGGAAAATAGCTTAAACAGTCCTTGGTGGCGTGTCTCGTGGGCAGGTTTGCCGTTCTGGTCGTAAAGATGGCGCCAGGCACCTTGCTTTTCCACCGCCTCGGTGAACCTTTCAACGGTGTCCTTCACCGCGTAGGCGAGCGCGGCATAGTCCGGTGTCGATTCTATCTTCACGGTTGGTAACACGTTCGGGAAGGGGTTCTCCTTCGCAAGACGGTCAAGCATGCTCTGGCCGACCGAAAGACTAAGCAGGTCCGTGTCCTTCAGGGAGAAGAGCGGATCCCGATATCCGGCAATCACGAGATCGAACTTCTTCGGTGAGAGTAATCGCCCGACCACGAGCGAGACGTCGTCCTGTTCAACCATGTTGACAGCGGCGGAGTTTGTTATACGGCACTCTGGGCGAACAACGGAGGTTATACTGTCGCCCCCTTGCAGCCGGATCGTTGCCAGTTGGTTTCCATCACTGGCGGCCGCGTAGGAGGTGACTCCTGAGTGGACAAACCAGTCACCGATCGCGGGCGGATATTCGGTCACCTCGCGCAGGCCCAACGCGCGAATTAAATCACCTGCGACCAGTCCTATGACCGCGCTTCGCCGAAACGAGCGCATGACGTCCGGCCCCTCGCTTTCCCAAACCGCGTCGAGCATCTGTCTGCCGAGGGGGGACAAGAACTGGCGGAGAGCATTCAGTCGTACGTAGTAGGCCTGGAAGGAAAGATTCTCGTCTTCCGCCGCGGGAACACCGTTCCAGGCCACATGCCCTCCTTCGGGAGAGCGCCACCATATCGTGGTCCGGTTCTCCACGGAATCGGGGCCGGCTGCGCCGCCGGAGATTGGGGGTTGGTGCTCTGGAGGACTCGCCGGGCCAGCTGGTGAGTCCGGGTCCGGACTCGGACTCTTGCCGGTCGCGGTCGCGACTCGGGATCTTGACCCGACGAAGGACCGGAGTCGGCTGGTCGGGCCGATCCCGGTACGGCCGCACCGGTCGGAGGCCGGTCGCGCCGACTCGCGCCTACCGCACTGGCCCCGCCGCTACGCCACCCTTGACCCGACCGGCGTCCCGCGCAGGCAACGGCGCTGACCGGGGAACGAGACAAAGAAATGGGAGGCACGAGGAGCCGCCGTGGCCCTTTGAGTCGGTCCGCAGCCAGTACACCGGATCATGGAAAACCTCTGAAGATGACGGCAGACGCCGCGAGATATCTTCGCGTCAGAGCCCCGCAGCCGATCACACGGCGCGGGGCTCTGGGCTTTCTGTGGCAGCGGGTGCAGCAACGGCCCTCAGCCCAGGAAGCCGTCGGGTGCGTTGCGGTGACGAAACAGGTCAAGCGATCGCGGCGATGTCCCCGTCGTCAAAGTAGATCGCCTGGTGCAGCCGGCCGCCAAGAGCAGCAGCGTATCTGGTGACCACATCCTGACCGGAGAGTGAGCCCTGCTCGATCTGCGAGATCCGGCCCTTGGTCACCCCCATCCGCTCGGCCACCTGCTGCTGGGTCAGACCCCGCGCACGACGCACCTCAGCAAGCCGGTGCCCCACCGCGACCGCAAGAAGCTCCTGCTTGCCGGCGGCGACCGCCTCCTCCCCACCGGCCCGGGCGACCTGCTCGGCACGGACATCAGCCCACCGTATGTAACCACTCATCGCCGATCACCCTCCTCCTGGCCGCGTTCCACCAGGTAGCTCTTGTAGCGTTGCTCCGCCAGTGGAATCGCTTCGTCGTACCAGGCGTTCCACTGCCCGGCTTTGTCCCCGGCAACAAGCAGGATGCTCGAACGCCACGGATCGAAGCAGAACAAGATCCGTACCGTGCCCGGTCTGAGTTCCTTCAGGTTCGGCAGCGACGAGCCGCTGATCGTGTCGACCAGCGGTCTCCCCAGCCCGGGGCCGGTCTCCGCGAGCAGGTCGATCGCCTGGACGACCCGCGCGTGTGTCGCGGCGTCCAGGCCGTCGATCCAGTCACGGACCTCGTTGACGAGGTAGACGTCCCACTGCCGCCCGTCCATCAAGCGAGTATAGCTCTCGCTAAACCATGGCACCGCGAAGACCACCAAGATGACCATAGTCAGAACGACTGACAGCCAAGTTGACAGCCAAGCCGGCGGACGAGGGTGGAGGTTGGTGGACGCCCATGGACAGAGCCCACCAGGTCAGCGGACGGGGCGGACCTCTGTGGACGTCGACGGAAGATCCAGATCTAACTACGGATCAAGAGGTTGGGGGTTTGAGTCCCTCCGAGCGCACGTCAGGTTGAGACAGGTCAGCAATGCGGCGCCGTCTTCGAGACGCACCGTGGTGCGCGAAGATTCAGTCCCGAATCTTCGCGTCAGAGCCCCGCAGCCGATCATACGGCGCGGGGCTCTGGGCTTTTTTGATCTCTAGTACTGCAGTTTGTACCCGCCAGACGTTTCCAGTGGCGGAGCATAGCCAGCCGGCCTATCGGCGGATCCGGAGCAGGCCGCGGTGGGCCACCGTCACAGCACCGACAAGATCGGAAAGATCGTGATGGATGATCAGATCCTCGACAGCCGCGATCACGGCACGTGCGGACTGGTTGTCGAGTCGGAAGACCACGATCCCGCTGTGCGACCCGGGCAGGTAGGTGCGGATGTTCCCAAAGCCGCGGTCGAGAGTGAACACGATGCGGTTCTCAGCGACCGCAGCCGCGAGCACATCAGGATCGGAGCGGCCTGCCAGGCCCTCGGCGAACACGGTGTCCGCGTCGATCCCATACTTGGCGAGCCGTTCAGCGAGCGAGACGGGCAGGCCCTCGTCAAGCTTGACCCTCACGGGGCAGTATGCAGCGGAACGAGATCCTCCCGGGCCAGACGCGCGCCATAAGCAGCAGCGGCCCGGATCCCCGACACGGTCAGCGACGGGTACTCGGCAACGATCTCCTTGTCCGACATACCGTCGGCGAGACAGTCAAGGACAACGCTCACCGGCACCCGGGTCCCCCGGATGCACGCCTGTCCATGACCGATCGTCGGGTCGGCCACGACAAGCGCCAGAAGATCTTCTGCCATGCCTCCCAGTATGCGCCCGGATCTCAGTATCAGCCGGCCGTCCCGTGGTCCATGACGTGGCACGGCTGACAGCCAAAGTGACAGCCAAGCCGGCAGACGAGTACAGACAGCTATGGACCACGGTGGACGGAGCGTGCGAGGTCGGCGGACGCGGTGGACGTCCACGGATGCCAGCGGAAGATCCAGATCTAACTACGGATCAAGAGGTTGGGGGTTCGAGTCCCTCCGAGCGCACGCTGGTTGAGGCAGGTCAGAGCCCCGCAGCCGATCACACGGCGCGGGGCTCTGAGCTTTTTTGATCTCTAGTACTGCAGTTTGTACTGCAATTGAAAACGATCAGCGCTCGGGCGCTCCGACGCCATCCATGCCATCGTCACGTTCCGTAGCATCCGGCCGAGTCCACGGAGTCAACCGGCCAAGGATGCCGTCCACCCATGCTCGCCGGCCGCTCACCGATCCGGTTCACCCGCCTGCCGCTTGAGACGAGGATCTCGACGCCTGGATCGCTCGAAAATCGTCGATCATGAAGGATGGATAATATATCCCATCGCAAACGATGTCAGCATTCCGTCCCGCACACCGCCGACCCGGATGTCGGCCGCACCCCGGGAGGGCGAGATGCCGCCCGCCAACGGCCTCTACAGGGTTTCCTGGCAGTTACTCGAACGGGACGAAATGTGCGCAGCGCTGCGCGCCCGTGACTTCGGCGCGGCCTTCCGGCTGATGAAGCAGTACGACGGTGCCAGCCAGGACCGCATCGCCTCCCCTGTGGAAGGACTCACCCAGAGCCGCGTCAGTCGGGTCATGCGCGACAAGGAACGCATCATCTCCATTCACCTGATCGAGCGTATCGCCGACGGCCTCCGCATCCCTGGCCATCTGCTCCGCTTGGCTCCGCGCCCGTGGGAGATCCCCGATCCCGCATCCGGACCAGCACCGCCGAACGCCTGCGGGGACGCTCCCGCGCCTGTCACACCCACCGCGCTCACGACGCCTGAGGGTCCGGTGCCCCCGCCAGCCAACTACACCGGACGGGAACGACTCCCGTTTGTCGAGATCGACATTTCCGCCGATGACTCAGCGCAGCGGTCACCAAGTCCCCACTCGATTGGTAGACCCCTCGCCGGCCACGCTGGCGAGGTACGGTCAGTGGCGTTCGCAGCGGACGGACGCGCCCTGGCCAGCGGTAGTGTCGATGGGATGGTGCGTCTGTGGGATGTCACGGACCCGGCTGCACCGCACCCGAGCGGCAATCCCCTCACCGGCCACACTGACGGGGTGATGTCCGTGGCGTTCGCGCCGGACGGACGCACTTTAGCCACCGGTGGCGCCGATGGAACCGTAAGGCTGTGGGATATCACGGACTCGACCGCAGCGCACTCGAGTGGCAATCCCCTCACCGGCCACACCGGCGGGGTGATGTCCGTGGCGTTCGCGCCGGACGGACGCACTTTGGCCAGCACCGACCGCCGAAAAGTATGGCTGTGGGACGTGACCCGCCCTACCCGGCCACGCCGGATCCGTGCCTGGTCCACCGGTCACGTCAACGGGGTGCGGCCGGTGGCGTTCGCGAAAGACGGGAGCACGCTGGCAACCGGCAGCGCCGACGGGACGGTGCGGCTGTGGAATGTCGCGGAGCCGCATTCAGGCGGCACGCCCCTTACCGGCCACAACGGCGAGGTGCGGTCGCTGGCATTTGCGCCGGAAGGACGCACCCTGGCCGCTGCCACCGCCGACGGCACGGTAAGGCTGTGGGATGTCACAAACCCGGCCGTACCACACCTGAGCGGCAAACTTCTCACCAGCCGCACACACGGGGTGCTGGCAGCGGCGTTCGCTCCGGACGGACGCACTTTGGCTACCGGCAGCACCGACGCGACCATCCGGCTGTGGGATCTCACCGACCCGACCGCGCAAAGGCCGGGCAAAACCCTCGCCGGCCACACCGACAGGGTGACGTCAGCGGTGTTCACGGCCGACGGACGCATCCTGGCCACCGGCCTCCGTCTTTCACCGGGGTCGGTGATGTGGGGGGCTGACCTGG
>NZ_CAAAFR010000023.1:0-30597 GCF_900634745.1 Protofrankia symbiont of Coriaria ruscifolia | reverse complement strand
GACATGAGACCACACAACGATCACTGTTGCTGTAGTACTAGACCAAAGGCAGCGCGACCATGTTTTCTCGCGCTGCCGGAGGCGTTTTTACGCACTGGCTGGAGGCGTCACGAAGGAGCTCCGCCGGACGACGGCCCCACCGACGAAGCGTCCGAAGAACCACCGCCGGACGACGGGCCCACTGACGAACCACCACCGGATGACGGCCCCACCGACGAACCACCGCCAGGTGAAGGCCCCACCGACGACGAACCACCTGAAGAACCACCGCCAGGTGAGGGCCCTACCGACGACGAACCACCAGAGGAAGCGCCGCCGGACGACGGCCCCACAGACGAACCACCGCCGGGTGAGGGTCCCAGCGATGGCGAACCGCTCGAAGGAACAACCGACGGAGAAGGGTTCGGGGTTGACGGCCCGGGGGTGTATGGCCGGTCGTTTCCGCCGGCTGTGCCGCCGGGGCGCACGAATGCGCGTTCCGTCGACGGATCCACAAGCGTGAATGACGCCATCGGGCCGGGTGTCCGTTCGATGGTGGTGACCGTGGTCGGTGAGAAAGCAGGCCATCCGGGACCGGTGAAGGTCGGATTCGAATAAGCCGAGGGCCTGGTCAACGGATTTCCGCAGTAGCATTTTGTGACCGGCGTGCCGTACTGGTCGATCAGTACGGCGGTGCCGGCCTGGAGGACGGCGGGAAAGCCGGCTGCGTGACTTCCGACGAAACGATGGTTTGTCACGTACGTGTCGGTACGCAGGATCACCGGGGTCAGCGTCCTGAAGTAACTCATCGTGTCCTGGGACCTGATACCCAGGACTTCGGACCACGCCGCTGCGCGGTCGGGGTTGCGCCGCAGGAGCTCGGCCATCCGGTCGGTGTCGCAACTGGGGCGGTTGGGGGTTCCGGCGTACAGGCCCTCGGTGTTGCCCGGATAGATACGCCTGACGCCCGGTGGGGGCTGCACACCAGGCCTGTCCGTACCGACAGGCGGCAGGAACGGATTCGGCCCGGCAGTGAACACCGGCTCCCGCGTGACGTCGGCGGCCGCCTCGTTGGAGCTGATCCATGACGAGATGATCAGGCCGGCGAGCAATGCGGTGACCAGGAGCCCCAGGACAGCGACCGTCGTCTTGACGAGCCTGGGGGGTGGGCGAGGGATGCGCCGCGGTCGGGGTTCGGACCGGCTCTGCGTGTCGAAGCCACCATCAGCCGGTGGGACGGCCGGCCGGGCCGGTACGGCCGGTCCGGCCATGCCAGACCGGTGCCGGGGGTCGGCGCCGCCGGGCAGTCCGCCTCGCCCCGCATGGTCGGCCGGCCGGGCCGGAGCCGAGCCGGCAGGACCAGCATGAGCCGCTTCCGAACCGGCAGGAGCCGGACCCGCGGCGGAGCGGCTCGGGGTAAGTATCAGCGTGTCGGTCGTACCGGCGGTGGACGGCCGGGTCGTCGGCTCCGTCCTCGGGGATGTCCAGCCGTGCATGATCTGGGTGACTGCTGCCTGCTGTTCGTCCGGTGGACTGCCGAGCATGCTCCACAACAGCTCGGTCGCTGACGGACGGTCCGCCGGGTTCTTGCTCAGTGTCTGCTCGACAAGCCGGCGAAGTCCCGGCTCCAGCCCCTGCAACTGCGGCTCCTCCCGCGCCGCGCGGTACAGCACGACCTCGGGCGCACCTTCGCCGAACGCACAGTGACCGGTTCCGGCGAAGGCCACCACACCGCCCCATGCGAAGACGTCGGCCGCTGCGGTCACCGTCTCACCACGAGCCTGCTCCGGCGCCATGAACGCCGGGGTACCCAGACCCCGCAGCTCCAGGCTCGTCCCGGTTGCGGCGTCCAGCGACCGGGCAATCCCGAAATCGATCACCCGCGGCCCGAAGTGCGACATCAGCACGTTGGCCGGTTTGAGATCCTGGTGCACCACTCCGGCTTCATGGATCGCGGTCAGCGCGGCCCCCACCGCGACCGCAAGGCGCTCGGTGTTCGCCGAGGGCAACGGCCCGCTCGAGGCAACGGTGGCGGCCAGGGTAGGTCCCTCGATGTATTCGGTTACCAGGTATGGCTGTTCGGCGTCCGGGTCGAAGTCGAGCACCTCGGCGGTACAGAAGCGTGCGACCCGGCGGGCGGTGGCGGCTTCACGCCGGAAGTTGGCACGGAATGCCAGGCTGTTGGAGATGTCCGACCGGATCACTTTGATCGCTACCAGGTGCCAGGTCACGGTCCGCGCCAGGTAGACGACCCCCATGCCGCCTTTGCCGAGACGGCGGAGCACTGTGTAGGGGCCCAGCCGGGTCGGGTCGAGCCGCTCCAGCGGAGCTCCCGCGGCAGCGGCGACTGACTCGACCGACTTCGGGTCCGGCACCGGGCCTCCCCTCCCACGACGTCGGATCAACCGGCACCGGCGGTCACCGCAGGACCGTGCCCACCTGGATGGCCAGAGGCAGCGCGATCATGCTTCTTGCACGCCCTGGGTTCCGCGTCCCGATACGCCGACGTTGGTACGGTGCCGCCGATGCTGTGACGAGTTCGCAATCTTCTGATGTATGTGTGCATGCACGCCGGGACGCACCGGCGCCAAAGCCGCAGATCGTCTCCGGCCGACCCGCGACGAAGACGGACGAGGACGGCAGACGATCCGTGCAGCGTCCAAAATATGGCACCGACGGACTCTTGTCGAAAGCGTCGCCGTGACAATCGGAGGCATTTCGACCGAAGGTCGTACAGCACCACGGATCCGACCGTGGAAATACCGCCCATACTCACTCCTCGGCAGCACTGGAAAGCCTGCTGATCGCCGGTCGGCCGGCGACTGGGGAGCCGTATGATCATCGTCGGGTCGGCACCTGCCCCGACTGCGGTCGCGCAGATCGTCGCCCGCACTTACCGCATGCACCGGACAGAACGCTACCAGCGTCAATGGCTGCCAGCTGCGTCCGGGCACAGCGCTGGGCACGATCGGACGTCGATGTAACCGATAGAACAGGGAGTGTCACTCCACACATTGACCGAAGCTCTATCCGCTCCTTACCGTCCCTGAGACTACAAGCGTTGAGCGTTCCCCTCGGCAGATCTTACTCAATTCAGATCTTCGACAGCGGACGTCGGGACGAGCGGGAGCGAGCTCACCGCCAGTTGTCGTCCTACCCAAAAAATGTTTTTACGTGTTGTAATAACTTGGACACGGCGCCTATACGCGTTTATCACCGACCTGTCCTTGCATTCCCAGGCGGAGCTCGATAGAGTGGCCAAGGAGTTGAATGGCAGACCTCGTGAGACGCTGGACTGGCGAAAGCCGGTAGAAATGTTCAACGAGCTGCTGGAACGGCGTGCGTCGCTATGACCGCTTGATCCCCCCAGTTCGTCCGATTCAACAGCGCCACAAATACCAGGACGGCCCAACTTTTTACTATGACTGATGCATTGACCGGTTGAAGCCACCCGCGTGGCAAACAATGACGAAAGAATCAGCAGTGAGGGACAGAACGGCGCAGGCCTGCCGCCATCGGCCGGGCAGACGTCACCCGGTCGCGCCTGCGGGGCCCGCTGTTCACACCACCTGTGGTTGCGCCACTACCTCCCGGATGTCCCACGTCGAGTTGCGCGAAATTTGTTGCTGATGCATCCCGCCGGCGACCGGAAGCAGCAGCCGACGCTCTGCCCAACCACGAGTCCATCAATTCACAACCATTAACCACGGACCGGCGATGGAATATACGACCGCCATTAGCCACCCAACAGTTACTCCCTGATCCGGGGATGTGGCGTATAAAGACGATGGGCATACCGACGGTGTGCCGGATTTCCAGCAGTCCGAGCGCCGCGGCTCACCCGATCCAGGCCATTCGACGAGGTGAACGTCTACCGTGAGCAAGCACCGGCGCGACCCCGGGCGCACCGGTCTGCACCGGTGTGAGAACGTGTCCGCACCCGGCGGGGCCCGCCTCCATGTACCGCCTGCTCCGCGCCGGTTGCGGATACTCATGATGCCGGCGGTCACCGTCGTACTCCTCCTGCTGGTCAATGGTTCCACAACCACCTCGCAGACCGATTCTGATGCCGGCCCGCCGCCCGGGCCGGCGAGGCCACCGGCCGACGGTGGCAGTTTCCCGATGCCGCCGCTTGTCGGCTCGGGCACGCCCGGTACCTTCGGCGGCGGCCCCGGCACGGCGGGCAGCACCGCCGCGCCGAGCACGCAGAGCCTGGCCACGGCCGCGGCCGCCGGGGCGGGAGGGGGCGTCATACTCACCGGCAGCGACAAGGGCATCCCGGAACGGATACTGGCGGCCTACCGCAGGGCAACCGACCGGATGGCGACCGAACGGCCCGGCTGCCACCTGACCTGGCCCCTGCTCGCCGGGATCGGCAAAGTGGAATCCGGGCACGGTGCCAGTCGCACCATCAGCCCCGACGGCACCATCGCCCCGTCAATCATCGGCCTTCCCCTGGACGGCGTGGGCGGACGCGCGCGCGTCACCGACACCGACGACGGCAGATGGGACGGCGACAAGGTCTTCGACCGGGCCGTCGGACCGATGCAGTTCATCCCGTCGTCCTGGGCGAGGTCCGGCAGCGACGGCAACGGCGACGGTCAGCGCAACCCGAACAACATCGACGATGCCGCCCGCGCCGCCGCCGGCTACCTTTGCGCCTACAACCGCAACCTGACCGACTCGGTACAACTACGGACAGCGATTCTTGCCTACAACCCGTCCGGAGAGTATGTCCGTGCCGTGCTCGCCTGGATGACCGGTTACGCCGGCAGCGGAGCGACTCCCCTGCCCACCCCGATGCCGTCCACGGCGCTTCCCGGCGGCGGCACACCCACGGTCACGACGCCGCCCACGCCGCCCACGCCATCGAGCACGCCCGCTCCGGTCACCGTCACACCACGGTCCGAACCAGGCACAACACCCGCCCCGACGCCATCCGAGAGCTGCCCGGCGATCATCATCGCAACCGGCTCGCTAGTCGCGACACCCACCGAGCTCGACCCGGCTGTCGCCGGTTACGACGCCCTCGACATCACCGGCGTCCTGAGCGCGACCGGTATCCCAACCGGCGTACCACCGGTCCGTGTCCCGATCAACGTGACGCTGTTCGACAGCCACGGATATCTGATCACCAGTACCCACACCGTGGTAACCGTGGACGCCGACGGCAGGACCCCCACGCCGCAACAGCTCGCCCGCCTCAGCGGACACGACATCGGCGAAGCGGGCGCGGTGGGTGCCGTCACCGCCCGTCTCACCCCCGAGCCCACGAACGCCGGTTGCGCGGCACAACCTGCCACCGCCTTCGACGTCGCCGGTCTAAGCCCCGCGGACTTCGCCGGTTGGAACACCAGCCCGGCATCCCTGCGCGAGCGGCTGACGTACTACAACCGGCTGGGCCAGGTTGACCGGCGCACTGCCGACGTATTGGACACACTGATCCCCACCACCGTCACCGGTCCCGGAACGCTCACGCCCTTCCTCAGCCGGCTCGCCGACGCCACGTCCACCGAAGTCAGCGACGAAGCACGGGGCAGGCTCACGAGCATCGCCGAACGCCTGAACAACCATCCGGCGCAGACCACCCCGCCAACACCGGCGCCCGCTCCAACACCGGCTCCAACGCCAGCCCCCGCACCGGCCCCCGTGCCAGCTCCCGCACCTACAACGCCGCCGGCGCCCACACCGGTCGGTAGCGACCCCGCACCCGCGCCGGCTCCGGTACCACCCGAGCCGACCGAGACCACCCACCCGCCACAGCCCACGTCGAACTCGGCCGCGTAAGGTTTCCCGACTCCTCCGAGCACACGAAAAAACCACGGTCGTGCGCTCTCCGACTGAGTGGGAACCCTCTACCCCATGATCACTTCGTGATCACAGCGCGGCGCAGAAGCTCACGGACCTCCTCATCGGTCGTCTGGGAAAAATCGGCATAGTACTGGCCGACGGAAAAGAAGGTCGACGGAGTGTTGAGGCAGACCACACCGTCGGCAACGAGTCGCATCTGCCGGCACGCCTGCTCCGAGGCCACGGGCACGGCCACGACCATGTGCGCGGGCCCACGCCGCCGGATGGCGTCGACGGCGGCGCGCATCGTGGCACCGGTAGCCATGCCGTCGTCGATCAGCAGGACCACGCGACCGGTGACGTCGGCAGCGGTCCGGCTGACGCGGTAAGCGCCTTCCCGGCGCGCAAGCTCGCGGCGCTCGGCGTCCACGGCCTGGGCGATCATCTCCTCCTCGATACCCAGGCCGTGAATCACCTGATCGTTACGGACGAGCGTCCCGCCGCCGGCCAGAGCACCCATCGCGAGCTCGGCGTGCCCGGGTGCCCCGAGCTTGCGGACGAGGAAGACGTCCAGCTCCACGCCCAGCCGTTGCGCCACCTCGAAGGCGACCGGTACACCGCCCCGGGGCAGCGCGAGGACGATGACGTCGTCGCGGTCGGCATATCCGGTCAGGTATTCGGCCAGCGCGTGACCTGCCGACGGCCGGTCGGCAAACAGAGCGTGCACCCGTCACCTCCTCATCGATGGCATCACGGGTGGCATCGCGCAGGCGCGACCCGCGCGGTACCGGGCCTGCATCGCCCACCGCCAGCAGCCAACTGCAATGAGGTAGATCCGAAATCGGATCGGCTGCCGGGTATCAGCTACCGGGTATCAGCTACCGGCTACCGTTGCCGGCCCGATCGCCCGCGTCCGCCGTCTCCTGCTCACCACACGGACGTACCTCCGCGTCCGGGCCCGGATAGGTGAAACTGACATGGTCGGAATCGGACCAGCTGACCAGGAACGGCGGATCACCCGACGGGGAGCGCACCTCAAGGATCTCACCGAACCGGTCCGGCCGGCCCAGCGTCCGTCCGTGGATGACCAGGGTGTCACCGGGATGGGCCCGCACAAGCCGGCGGGACGCGATCACGCCATCATTGGCATGGGCAATCCCGCCCGCGCCCACCGGCGTCCTGCGGTGACGTGCGATGACCTCCTGGGCGAGTGGACGCACCAAGCCCTCGATCCGCCGCGCGTCACGGATGAGGAGATCGTCAGCGGACAGGACTCCGACGATCCGATCGCCGTCGAGGACGGGCAACCGGCGCAACGCGTGATCGCGAAATACCTCGTAGGCGTGGGCGAGCTCCACATCGGCGGACAGGGTGAAGACCTCCGTTGTCATCAAACGATCGACGGACGCCTCCATCGGGACGCCACGGGCGACGCCACGCAGCACGATGTCGCGATCGGTGACAATCCCAACCAGATGATCGCTGTCGTCCGTGACGAGAAGAGCGCCAACCCCGTGGCGATCCATCTCCTGGGCCGCTTCCCCGATCGTCCTGGACCGCTCCACCGTCACCGGTGGTGCGCTGACAACGCTGAGTACGTCCGTCATCGACACTCACCTCCCAGGCCTCAGGCCCGCACGCTCGATCCGCAAGCCTGCGCGGACATGCCCTTCTCCACTTCCCCGCTCACCGCGCCCGGCACACCCGCACTGGTGTTCTTTCGGACGAAGCCGAAGATAGCGCGATCATGGTTTTTTCGCGGCCGGGCTCTGGAAGCCAGATCCAGAAGGTCCGGGAGGCCGAAGTCCCCGGGTCACCGGACGATTCGAGGTGCCGTATCCGTGGAAGGTGGCAGGAGTCGACCGACACGGCGACCGATCCCCGGTCGCTTCCCACGTCCTGAGTCCTTGGTCGTTTCGTTCCCACGAAGGAGGACGCATTATGATCATGGTCGTTGCGCGCGGCGTCGGTCCATCCTCCTCCCATCCGGCACCCGGCCCGGCTCCCGCACCCGTTCCAGCGCCGGGACCGAGGCCGGGGCCGGACGTCCCGCAGCCTGGTCCCGGACCGGACGTCCCGCAGCCTGGTCCCGGACCGGACGTCCCGCACCCTGGTCCCGGACCGGACCTGCCGGTACCCGGTCCCGATCTCCCCGGTCCGGGGCCTGGACCCGACCTGCCACCGCCCGGCCCCGGCGTCCTCCCAGTGGACCCACAGCCCAACAGCTGGTGAGAACCAGGGACGGACGTAACCACAGGAAGCACAAGAGGAGCGACGATGCCGATACAGCGCGGAAGCACCAAACACGGCCCCGCCAAGGACGACAACCTCGCCCAGGAAGTGGACCGGACCGTGCGGGCGCGGCGGGACACGCGCACCGAGGAATGGCGTTCCGCGGAACCTCCCGGCGAGGACCAGCCCCAGGTGTCGGTGATACCGGAACGGCCGGACAGCGAGCGCGCCACCAGCACGAACACCAGCGCGGCGGTCGAGGCGCGCTCCGAGCTCGCCCGGTGGTTCGACCGCCACGACTTTCCCGCGCGTGCCGCTCGGCTCGCTTACGTCCTGCGTAACCGCAACGCTCCAGAACAGCTCATCGAAGCGCTCACCGCCCGGCCCAAGCGAGAGCAGTACAACTCGTTCGGTGATCTGTGGCGAGCCCTGCACGGCGGCGAGGACGTCGAGACCGTGCGCTTCTGATCCTCCGACTCCCGAACGGGCCTCAGCTCCCGAACCGGGCGCCGGGCGAACGCAGCCTGCCTCAGTGGCCGATGGAGGCAGCCGGAGAGCGACCCGCCAGCTGGGACAGATAACGGTGGCACGCGACCGCGCGCTCGGCGTCCTGCCTCAGGACGTTCCGGAAGAAATCGGCTATCTCCGGCTGAGTCTCCTCGTCCGCATCACGGACATATTGTTCGTATTCGCGACAACCCTTGAGGGCGTGATACTGCACCGAGATCAGATCATGAACGACGTCGCTGAATCCCGTTTCGCCGGTCGCCATCGTCGACCTTCTTCCTGTTTCGGCTTCATCTCCCACTGGCATCAGCCCCCTCGCCGCGCTCACCACAACCGGCGACGCCGATGAGCACCGGTGACGCCGATCGGCGCCGGGTTACCACAGCGCGGTATGGCCGACCCTGTCTTCATCGACGGTCTTCGGGGAAGCCAAACGTGCACCGGCGTCAAATCCTGGCCACGTTCAGGAACACGCCGCACGGCACGACCGGCGGATGATCTCGTCCTGGACGCGCTCCCGGAGCAGGTGAACGACCCAACGGAAGCATCTCGATAAGGGATATAACAGATATGACAGGCATAACGGTCATAATCTGCAGGCCGCACCCGGAACAGACGGTCGATACTGTTCCTGGAGAAGTCGAGTCGTATCGAAAATCTGGATCTCGGGAAGGGTGGCCGTGACGGCGCTGTGCGGAGTCGAGCTTGAGCATCCGCTCATGAACGCCGCGGGCACGTGCAAGAGCCTCGACGAGGTGGACGTGCTTGCCCGCAGCGCCGTGTCCGCGGTCGTCGTCGGGTCCATCACCGCGCAGGCGCGCACCGGGAACGGAGGCAACGTCTACTATCCGGGGGATTTCTTCTCGCTCAACGCGCTCGGCCTGCCCAATCCGGGGCTTGCGTACTACCGCGAGCACCTGCCAGAGATGATCTCGATAACGCATGCTGCCGGTAAACCACTCGTCGTGAGCATCGCGGGATTCAGCGAAGCCGAATACGCCGCCGCCGCCTATGACGTGGCGCTCGCCGGCGCCGACATCATCGAGCTCAATCTGGCCTGCCCGAACGTCTGGGACGGCGGCACGCAGAAACGCATCGCGTGCTTCGACAACAGTCAGACCGAGACCGTGTGTACCCAGGTGAGTCAGGCGCTCGCCGCGGCCACGCCCACCGGCGCCACCGCTGGCGAAGGTCGCCGGCCACCGCCCTTCGGCATAAAAATCTCACCGTTTTCGGACCCGGCCGGGCTGGCCGAGCTGGCGAGCCTGGTCGCAAAGCTGTCCAGCACGCCGCAGGGCCCGCGGTTCGTCTGCGCGGTCAACACCTTTCCGAACGCCCTCGCCCTGGACGGGACAAACCGTCCGGTGATCGACGTCGAACTGGCCGGGCTCGCGGGTGCCGCGCTCAAACCCGTGGCCCTCGGCCAGATACGTCAGCTACGACGTCTGCTTCCGGAGACGGTCGAACTGATCGGAGCCGGCGGAGTGTCCCGCGGACGTGACATCGCCGACTTCCTGTGTGCCGGGGCGGCTGCGGTACAGGCCGCCACCGCCTTCTGGAACCGCAATGGCGACGCCGGCGTCTTCGGTGACATCCTCACCGACTACGCCGACCTGTTTTAGAACGAGCGGGATAGGACGACGTTCGGTCGGCGAACGGGGCGGTCCCGCTCTCGATCGCTCCACGATGTAAGAATTCGGTAGGACAAGGCGGCGACGCCGGTACGGGGACGAGACACGGGGGCGGGAACAGCGACGTGGTGAGGGTTCCGGACGAACGGGTTGGGGCCGGGCGGATTCTGTGGCTGATGTTCTCCGTGCTTTTCCTGGTGGCGGCCTTTCTGGGTGCGTGGGGTCTGGCCCGGCTGACAAGACCCGCGCAGGAGTGCCCCCCGCCGAGTGCGCAGCCCTGCGGCTACACAGCGGCCGACATCGCCTACTTCGACGCGCAGCTCTTTTTGCTGGGCTCCGAACCGCTGCAGGACGGTGGCCCTTTTCCGCTGCCGCTGGAGCTCGCACGATTCCTGGCCCCGTTCGCCACCGCGTACGGCGTGACGGTGTCAGTCTGGAACATCTTCGTCGACAGGCGTCACCGGCGCGCGGCACGCCGGGCCCGGGGCCACGCCGTCGTCGTCGGCGACGACCCGTTCGCCCTGACAATCACCTCCGCGTTGCGGGCCGCCGGTACCCCCGCGGTCCGCATCACCAACGATGCGGCCCACAATGCTCAGGGCCTCGTCGTGGTCGGTGACGCGTGGAAACCGGCAATACTGCGCGCTGCGGGTGTGCCCAGGGCCGCAACCGTGTACGCGTGTCTCGCGGACAGCGCCGCCAATGCGGCCGTGGTGGCGGCCGTGGCCGCGCTCACCGGCGAGGAAACCGATCGTCCCGAACCGCTCGCCTGCTATGCGCGTATCGGCGACGGTGAGCTTGCGCTCGCGCTGAAGGCGCGCCGGGTCGGGCTCTCCGCGGAATCAGGTTTCCGGCTGGATTTCTTCACTCCAGAGGAGATCGCCGCCCGCAAGCTCGCCACCCGTATTCTCGGACCCCATCTCGGTATCGACGATCCGCTGCCCTCGGTGGCGGTCGTCGGGCTCGGCCCGTTCGGACGCGCGCTGGTCGTCGAGCTGGCTCGGCTGTGGCAGGTCCGCAACGGCGCCCCGCCGCTGCCGCTGGTTCTGGTCGACACGAACGCGTCATCGCAGCTCACCGAGCTTCGTGCGCGCTACCCGCCGGTCGCGGCGCACTGCGCCCCCCGTATCAGGGACGAGCCGGCGGCCACCGTCGATCTCGGGACGCTCTCGCGCGAGTTCACTGCGGCGGACGCGCCGGGCAGGCGACACCTGGTGCTGTGCGACCAGAACGAGGAAACGGTTCTGCCCCGCGCGCTGAACACCACCCGGAACACCGCGGACGTCGACCAGACGGTGACCGTGTGCACGGGGCAACGGACGGCCCTCGGTGACCTGCTCAATCCCCGGTTGCTCGATCCCGCACCGGGCGAGGTACGAATCTTCGCAATCACTGACGAGGCGGCGGAACCGAACGAATTGCACAACGACACGTTGACGGTATTGGCCCATGCCATTCATGGCCAGTATCTCATCGGCGAGCAGGAAAAAGGACTCGTCATCGGTGGTACCGAATCAACGGCGCTCTGGGACGACCTCCGCGAGGACCTGCGGACGGCGAACTACAAACAGGCCGAAGATATCGGCGCGAAGCTGGGAAAAATCAGCGCGGTCGTCGTCCCGATGACCGACCCGCCGACGGACTTCTCCTTCACCGCGGCCGAGGTGGAGCTGCTCGCCCAGCATGAGCACGAACGTTGGTGTGCGGAACGACACAGCCAGGGCTGGACGTTCGCCCCGGTTCGCGACGACGGGCGCAAGCAGCACGAGCTGCTGGTCGACTGGCTGGAGCTGCCGGATGAGCAGCGCGCCAAGGACATCGCGGCCGTCCGCCACCTGCCAGCCCTCCTGGCCGACCATGGTCTGCAGATCCTGCGCCTGCGCTGAACGCGCAGGCCGCTGGGGCTGGCTCCGTCCGTCCAAGGATTGACCGTCGCGGCGGGGCGAGGGAACGTTGGTGGATGGCAAACGTGGGTGAGCCGCTGCGGATCGTTGAAGACGAACCGATCGCCTGGCCGGAGCAGGAGCCGTTGACGCTCCCTGAACCGGCCGAACCAGCCGAAGCCGAACCTGTGCCGGCAGGCAGGTGAGCGTCATCGGCTGGCGCCAGTGGGCGGTGGACGGCGCTGGTTGGTTGCGCCCGGCATGGACGCCGTGGTCACCGTTCCCGGCTGACCTCTTGTTGTGGCGCCCCGACGGCCTCACCAGGGCGTTCTGCCTACGCGGTGCGCGGGACGGCCTCGGCAGCCAGATGTCCCAGGCGCCTTTGACGCCACATCTGCGGATGCCGAACGAGAACTGTGTCTGCGGGTTGTACGCATGGCTGTCGGCACAAGAGCTCGCCGCCGCGGCCGCCCCGAGATGGACGTCACAGCCGATCATCGTCGGCGCGGCCCGCCTCGGCGGCCGTCTCGTCATCAGCGAACGTGGGTACCGGGCGCAGCTTGGATATCCGGTGGCCGTTGTCGACCCCGACGGTGTCGTATCCGCCGCTTATCCGGTGGCTCGTTACCGTACCTGGGACGCTCTCGTCGCCGAATGGGATCAGCCGGTGAAGTAAGTACTACGGGCGGCGGCGAATGCCTGGTCGGTGATCGGCCCCCAGACCCCGTCCACACCCACTCCGAGGATGGACTGGATCGTCCGCACCGTCGCGACATATGCCGCCTGTGACAGGGGCCCCCAGACGCCGTCGACGGTCGCACCGACCGCGGCCTGCTCGGCCCTGGTATGCCGGTTGGTCCGGACCTCGGCAAGCGCCGCGTCGGTGACCGGGCCCCAGACACCGTCCGCGGCCACGTGCACCGCATGCTGCAAAGCCACCACCTTGGGCTGCACAGGCGACGTCGCGCCTCCCACGATCTGCGCGGCCCTCGCGATGATCTGATGACGCTGGCCGGCGCGAATGGTACCCGGGCAACCCGGATGATTACCCCACGAGACCTTGCCCACACCATGAGTGATCAACCCAGGCTGGCCGGGTGTGTCCGTCACAGCCAGCGCCCAGCCGAAGGTGCGCACGCCGTCGGCGTAGGCCACGGCCACGGTCTCGATCTGCTCAGGCGTCAACGCCTCGGTGTCGAAGCCCTCGGTCTCGACCGAATCGTATGTGCTGTTTCCCGCGGCCTGCGCCCACGCCCGGACGTCCGAGGGCACATACTGCTCACGCTGCCCGGCTTTACCCGCCCATAAGTTCGACGATGCCTGCGATTGCGGATCGTTGAACCAGTTGAACTGGGAGCCGTTGCCCTGTGCGACGTGCAGGACCAGACCAATCGGATGAATCGTGTCACCATTGGTGTTCTTAACCGGCCGATACTGGAAGCCTTGAACGATGTGTGCCACGCCCACATCGTAAACCTCCGGACCAGGGCGGTATCGACCGGACTCCCCACTCGCGCCTGTCGTACCCGCATCGTCGGCTGAACCCCGATCCGGCGACATCGCCGTTCGAAGCCGTTCGAAGCCGTTCGAAGCCGTTCACAACCAGTTTGAAACTATTCAAAACCGCCGGCCTTGAAATCCACCTACCTGTCGGGGGTGGGCGGGGCCGCCGTCTCCTGCTCCAACGCGGCGATCGCCTCGCTGACGGCGAGGATGCGCCGCGCGTTGTGCACGTGCAGGTTTTCGATCATCCGGCCGTTCACCGTGGCGACGCCACGGCCGGAGGCCAGCGCCTCCTCCCAGGCCGCGAGGATGCTCCTGGACTCCTCGACCTTGGCGTCGGTGGGTGCGAAAACCCGGTTGCAGGGCTCGACCTGACCAGGATGGATCAACGTCTTACCGTCGAAGCCCAGCTGCCGCCCCTGTAGGCATTCCGCCTCGAACCCGTCGAGGTCACGGATGTCGTTGAACACCCCGTCCAGGATGGCGATACCGGCGGCCCGGGCGGCGAGAAGACACAGCCCGAGCCCGGTCAGCAGCGGCGCCCGGCCCGGCACGTGCTCGGCGTGCAGCTCGTTGGCCAGGTCGTTCGTGCCCATGACGAAAACACCGAGCCGCTGCGACGCCCGCGCGATCTCCTCGATGTGCAGCATCGCGACGGGGGTCTCGACCATCGCCCAGATCCGGGTGTGTTCCGGCGCGCCGGCCGCCTCAAGGCTTTTTTCGACCGCGTGCACGTCCCGCGCGGAACCGACCTTCGGCACGACCACCGCGTCCGGACCGGCCTGTGCCGCCGCGCGCAGGTCGTCAGCGTGCCAGCGGGTGTCCAGCGCATTGACGCGGATGGTCACCTCGCGCCCGCCGTAGACCCGTTCCGCGACCTTCGCGCAGGCCCGTTCCCGGGCGGCCTCCTTGGCGTCCGGGGCGACGGCGTCCTCAAGATCGAGAATGAGCGCGTCCGCGGGAATCCCCCTGGCCTTCTCCAACGCCCGCTCGTTCGCGGCGGGCATGTACAGGACCGATCGGCGCGGGCGGTAGGCCACCGTCGAGTTACCCGTCGAGTCGCCACTCACGGTGCTCATCGGGCTGCCTGCCCGGTGGCGCCGGCGAAACCGGTGTCGGTCAAACCGGTGTCGGTCAAACCATATGCCTCGGCCAGATGCGGGTCCCGCCCGGCAAGGGTCCTGGCCAGCTCCAGGACAACCCTGCACTGCTTGACCGAGGCGTCGTCCTGCATCTTTCCGTCGACCATCACCGCTCCGGTTCCGTCCCCCATCGTCTCGATGACACGCCGGGCCCAGGCAACCTCGGCCGGATCAGGGCTGAAGACCTTCTTCGCGATATCGATCTGCACCGGATGCAGGCTCCACGCGCCGACGCAGCCCAGCAGGAAGGCGTTGCGGAACTGGTCCTCGCAGGCCACGACGTCCTTGATGTCACCGAACGGCCCGTAGTACGGCAGGATCCCGTTGGCGACGCAGGCGTCCACCATCCGGGCGAGAGTGTAGTGCCACAGATCCTGCTGGTAGGTCGGGCGCGGCGCGTCCGGGTCGGTCGTGGACGGGTCGGCCCGGACGAGGTATCCGGGATGGCCGCCACCGACGCGGGTCGTCTTCATCCTCCGGTCCGCGGCCAGGTCCGCGGGCCCGAGCGACAGGCCCTGCATACGCGGGCTCGCCGCGCAGATCTCCTCGACGTTGGCGACACCGCGCGCGGTCTCCAGGATCGCGTGGACGAGCAGCGGACGGGTCAGCCCCACCTTCGCCTCGAGCTGGGCGAGCAGGCGGTCGACATAATGGATGTCCTCCGGCCCCTCGACCTTGGGCACCATGATGACGTCCAGCTTGTGACCGACTGCCGGGACGAGGGTCAGCAGATCGTCAAGGCCCCACGGCGAGTCGAGGCTGTTCACCCGCGTCCACAGCTGGGTCTCGCCGAACTCCGTGGCCGCGGCGAGTTTCACGAGCCCCTCGCGAGCATCGATCTTACTGTCGGCCCGGACGCCGTCTTCGAGGTTGCCCAGGATCACGTCGATGCGGGGCAGGATCTCCGGGACCTTCGAGGCCATCTTCTCGTTACTCGGGTCGAAAAAGTGGATCACGCGAGAGGGGTCCTGCGGGAGCTCTCGCAGGGGCACCGGCGCTCCCACCGCAAGTGGAGCGAAGAAGTCCCTCGGGTTACGCATCTGTAATCTCCCGTCCGCCTGACCGGCCCGGTAACGCGGCCAGCCCGATCAGTATCCCGGCAGCGGCCCCCACAAGCATCTTGTCCATCTTGTCCGCGACACTCGCGATGATCCACCGACCCTGGGATGCATGGGACGCAACCGACACACCGCGAAGATCGCACACACCGCGAAGATCACGAAGCGTGACCGGAGACCGTCTCAGTGACGCGGCTCCTCAGTGACGCGGCTCCGAGGCAGTGACGACCACCATGGACGGGGCCCACCAGTAGCTGCAGTCCGGCGGCGGCTGGAGCCCGTCCACGACCCGCATGCGGATGGAGCGGAAATAGCTCATGAGAGACCGCTGATGACGCCGGGAAAGGGAGTCGATCTCGTTCGAGTAATAGGTGAACGAACCGCCTTCGGTAAGATGCTCGGCGGCGGCGGGAAAAAAGTGTTCGGCGTAGGTCGAGCCACCCAGGAAATGGGATTCGAACTCGGCCTCGTCCAGCGGGTAGGTGTCGAAGAAGATACCGTCGAACCGCCCCAGGGAGCCGATGACGTCCTGCCATTTGCCGAATACGATCTCCATGTTCTCGCGGCCAGCCGCGCGGCTCCACTCCACGGCCGTCTCGAACACCTGCGGATTCGCCTCCACGATCGTGTGGTGCGCGGGCCGGTGTTTCTGGATGTAGCCGGCGGAGATGCCCAGGCCGAAGCCGATCTCCAGGACCGAGCGGTCGGGGCCGGCAACCTGCTCCGCCATGGCCTGCATGAGCGGCGTCTCCCAGGTCTGCATGACCTGCTGGCCCGAGACGAGCAGCGAACCGTCGACAACCGTGGGAATCGCGGAGTCGACAGGCTCCACGATATTCGGCCGAGGGGCACCGAAAACCATGCCTTCAGCCGCCTCGTCCAGTGCCCTCAGGTCAGATACGAACTCGTCGAGAGCCCGCCCGAGTAACCATGTTCGCGGCTGGTCCGATAATGGTGCGAGCAGCGAGTCAGATATCTCGGAGAGTGACGCCTCGAACTTGTCGGTGTGCCTGAGCACATTGACCTCCTGATACTGGCTGCAGGCGGATGACAGCGGCCATCAATGTAGCGCAGGAACCAGCGGTTGGAACCTGACCCAGGACGGTCCGGCATCGTGTCGGTCCGGCATCGTGTCGGTAGGCCCGGTGTCGGCTTAATGGCAACGGAGCCCCGCGGACGAACATCACAGATAGATATCACGGCAGATACGGCCCGTTACCGAAACGCGGTCCGGCCGGCAGGCAGCATCGCAGTGGTGGCGGCGGCACCTGCCGGCAGCAACCACGACCAGCAGATTCTTCCCGGAGCGGGAGATGAACGATATTACGTAGAGTTGCCAGTCGAACACCACAGCGCTAATTGCAGGAATAGCTTGGCAACCCATCTCACCGAACGCATCCAAAACAGAACGGAACGAACATGAAAGTCCTTCGCATCCGAACACCGCCGACTGATTCCGGGAGCACTGGAGATCGGCGACGGATATCCGGAGATGACATCTGGAGAGCCAAAGGCAAAGCGATCATGCTCTTTCCGCCCCCGGCTCACTCACCGGATGCCGGCCAAGCGGCGGAGGTCTACCGTTACTCCGCACCATGGGTATTTGGAGGGTCAGGCCGGGAGGATTTTGCATGCTGTTCACAGAAAATTTTCCTGGTAATGTAAAGCACCGATGAAAAGACCTCGGCCGTCTTACCCGCGGAAACTCGGCGCGTCCGCCCTCCTGCTCGCCGCGCTGACCGGGTGGATCTTCCTGTGGACGCTGACAAATCCACCGGGAACCGCTCCGGACGAGCCGAGCCACTATGCGAAAGCAGTGGCCGCCGGGCGCGGACAGATACTCGGCGAGCATGTCCCGCTCGCCACGCTGCAGTCCTTCGGAGTGTTCAACGAGGATTCGCTGCGACAGGTCCGCAACGCCTACCGCAGCTTCGACGTGCCAGCGGATCTGCGGATCACGACCAACCCTCCCTGCACCGCGCTGCACCCGGACGTGTCCGCGGCCTGCCTGCACCAGCCCCCCGCCGTCCCGCCCGGCCGGGTCGAAAGCATCGTGGGCGCTTATCCGCCATGGCTGTACATCTCCGAGGGTGTGCTCACGTGGGCGGCGTGGTCGGTGGAGTCCGGCTACCTTCTTGCCCGGTTCGGTTCGGCGCTCATCTCGGCAGCGCTGTTGGCGACCGCTGGGTGGCTCCTGCTGGATGGCCGAAGGGAGCGCGGTCAACGACCCCTGTTGCTGGCCGGGGTCGCGGTGGCGGTCACTCCTATGATGATCTTCCTCAGCTCCCAGGTCGGTGCCAGCGGCGCCGAGCTTGCCGGCGCGCTGGCCTGCGGTGCGGCGGCACTGCGGCTGTCCCGAGCCGACCAGCCGCCGGCACGGACCTGGTGGATCGCCGGCATCGCCCTGGGCGTGACAGCGCTCAGCCGTCCCATGGCACCGCTGTGGGTCACGCTCGCGGTCGCCATCTGGATCGGACGTCTCTGCGCACGTACGGCGTTGCACCGCCTCCGCGGGGCCGGACGGCCCGCGGCCACCGCGGCGGCGATTGCCATGGTGGGAATCGCCGGCTCGGTGCTCTGGACACAGGCCCTGTCGCTGCGTACCCCCGTCCTGTGGGGCCGGCTCGGCCACGGGTTGGCGCTCGCCGCCGAATCCGCCGCCGCTCCGGCGCGCCAGACGATCGGGGTCTTCGGCTGGCAGTCCGTCCTGCTACCGACGGTCCTGTACTGGCTGTGGGTCGTCCTGGCCGGCGGACTGTTCCTCGCGGCGTTCGCGGTCGGCCGGTGGCACGACCGCGCCCTGCTGGCCGGGAGCCTGCTGGTGGTCGTCGTCCTGTACGAACTGCTCGCCGCGACGGTGTTCATCCAGAACGGGTTCGGCATGCAGGGCCGATACGTCCTGCCGGCGCTGGTGATGCTGCCGCTGCTGTCCGTGGAGGTGCTCGCCGAGCGGCTGCCCGCGCGGCTGTCCGCCCGCGCCGCCGCGGTCGCGGCCGGTGTCATCGCCGTGAGCGGGGTCGGCCAGTTCGCCGCATGGATCACCAACAGCCACCGGTACGCGGTCGGTCCGGACGGACCACTGTGGTTCCTGTCGCATCCGGCATGGTCACCACCCGGCGGGTGGGCGCTGTGGACGGTCCTTGCCTGCGTACCTATGATCATCACCTTCGCGGCGGCCCGGACCGTCTACCGGGATGCCGGAACCGGCTCCGGTCCGGAACCCGGCTTTGGCCCCGGATCTCTCCGACGTGACAGCGCACCGCTGCGGACACGGAATGCGCGTGCTACTCGCCGGTGAAGACGAGTGTGACCTCCTGGGCCCTGCCAGTACCGCCCGCGCGGATCTGGACCCGCTGTCCATACCCCACATAGGTGAGCGTCGTCTGTCCGTCGGCGACATTCTGTTGCTGAAACGTGTAGCCGGCAGAAGGCATCGACTGCCGGTAGTACCGGATGGCGTCGTCAGCGGTCACATCACTCAACGCGACCGTCGTAGCCTTCGCATCGGCACTGACGAGCGCGGGAGTCGCGTCCTTCGGGAACGGGAAGTGCCTGGGGACGAGTGTTCCCCGCAACGCCGCGATACCGGTTGTCACGGTGGGCTGCGCAGTCGCCGTCGTGGTGGTCTGGGTCGGCAGCACCAGGTCGGTCGGCGAGTCTGTCGGCAGACTGCCGGCACCGGCACCGGCACCGGCCGCGGTCACCGATACGTCCGAAACAGCAGTTGGCGGGCCATCGGAGGCGGCTCCGCCACACGCGCCGAGCAGGAATATCAGACCCACGGCACCGGCCGTTACTGTCCGAAGTTGCGGCGGCATTCCGGCCCGGCCCATCGATACCTCCAGTCACAGCGGCGGCTCCAGCACCCGGGCCACCGACACCAGTTCGCCGACCACTAAAGCACCGCCCCATTGGTGCGCCGCTGCGCGGGGACGCACTGATCAGGCTTTCCGGAACCGGCTTCGGTCATCTTCTGCTCGGATGACGTCGCAGGCGCCGGGCCCCGATCCAAGTGGCATGCTGCACTGGGAGAACGCGGCACGAAAAAGATCACGGAGGGGGGGACGTGGCTGCCGCTCCAGAGGTGAACCGCCTTGTGGTCGGCCGGTACCGGCTCATCGAACGGCTCGGTGTCGGAGGAATGGGCACGGTCTGGCGTGCCTTCGACGAGGTGCTGCTGGCCGACGCCGCACTCAAGGAAATCGACCTCGACGACGATCTCGACTCGTCCGAACGCGCAGACCGGGTCGAGCGGGCGCTGCGAGAAGCCCGGCATGCCGCGAGGCTACGCGGTCACCGACACGTGGTGACCATCCTCGACGTCGTCGTCGAGAACGGCCTGCCATGGATCGTCATGGAGCTCGTGCCATCCCAGTCACTGTTCCAGCTGGTCCGTAGCCACGGTCCGCTGCCCGTCGTCGAGGTGGCCCGCATCGGGATCGCGGTCAGCGACGCCCTGACGGCCGCCCACGCCTTCGGCATACTGCACCGGGACGTGAAACCCTCGAACGTGCTGATCGGCACCGACGGCAGGGTGGTGCTGACCGACTTCGGCATCGCAACCCGTGACAGCGACTCCGCCCTCACCGTCACCGGGGTGCTCGGAACGCCCTCGTACATGTCACCGGAACGGTTGAACGGCGACACCGCCACCCCGGAAGCCGACCTGTTCGGCCTCGGCGCAACCCTCTACTTCGCGGTGGAGGGAAGGCCGCCGTTCTACCGGGAGACCTTCGCGGCGATGGTGGCTGCGATCCTGTTCCAGCCGCCGTTACCGACCAGGCTGGCCGGTCCGCTGGCCGACGTCCTCACCGGTCTGCTCGAGAAGGACCCGCGCATCCGCATGACCTCGCAGCAGGCACGCGGGCTCATGGCGGACATCGCCACGGTGCGGCCATCCACCGCGCAGCCCACCTCAGCGCAGGTCGGCGGGCGCTCGAGGATCCTTCGTCGTGACGACATCGGTACTCGCTACTCCTTCGGCACCGTCTTCGACAGCACCGGTGACAGGGGCGACAGCACCGGCGCCGAGAGCGTGTCGCCCGACCCGCAGCCGCGGGCCGCCGACCCTGCCGGCATCAGCGAACCCGGCATGCTCGCACCACCGTCCAACCTGACCGCCAGAGAGGACAACGGCGCTGTGCTCCTGCGGTGGACCCCGCCGGCGTCGTCGGGGCCGGTGGCCTTCCGCGTCCTGCGGGTGGTCGCCGACCCGACCACGCCGAGCGGGCGGTCCGAGCGCAGCCTGGGCACGACCGGTTCGACCGAACTGTCCGACGCGGGTGTCCCCCGCGGGGTGACGGTCTGGCACGAGGTGATGTCGACAGCCGGCGGCAGACGGTCGAAACCGGTTCGCACGCCACCACTGGTGATCACCCCGGACGTCACCGACCTGCGCGCCCTCATGGACGGCGACGGCGTGGCGCTGTCCTGGCAGCTCGATGCGGGCTACGACGACGTGCTGATCGAGCGGACCTTCGACGAGTCCTCACCGTTTCGGGGAGCCATCCGCCGCATCCGCGCGTCCAGTGGAGGCCATGTCGACCGTGACGTGCAGACCGGAGCCACCTACCGCTACCGGGTGCGGGTGTCCTACCCGGATCCCTTCGGCGCGCTGGCCCACACCGGCGGCGTGGAAGTGATCGTGACCGTGGTCGTGCGGCCCCGGCCGGTCCTGGACCTTGAGGTGGACAGCAGCAGTGGGGTGACGATCCTGCGGTGGACGACGGTGCCCGGCGCGCTGGTACGGATCTATGCCACCGAATCACCGGCGGATCCGTCCGATCCGGCGATGGCCGGGACGTCCGCGGAGGAAACCCCCGGCGGCGACCAGGGCGGCGGGCCAGGCCCGCAGCCGCAGCCGCTCGGCCCGGTTGACCATGAGCTGTCCGCCGCTTCCTTGAAAGGGCGGGAACGTCTGGTCGGCTCCAGCCGACGCGGACGCCTGGTCGACACCGCGGCCGCCGGGCCGGCGGTGTACACGCCGGTCAGCATCGCCGAGGACAGGGCGGTCGTCGGTCGCTCCACCCGGCACCAGCCGGGACCACACATCCGGGAACTTCAGGCCGTCGACCACGGCACCGAGATCGTCCTCACGTTCCAGATGCCGCCGGGCATCACCGAAGCTCGCGTGCTGTGGCGACACGACGCCGCCCCCACCGGACCGGACGATCCGGCTGCCCGCAACGCAAAGGTCACCAACGCCAGTCTGGAGATCAGAGGCGGTTGGCACCTGCGTGCCCCTGACGACGGGGCCGCCTACCACTTTGCCGTGTATCCCCTCGTCCGGACGGCCGGCGGGGTGCGGGCGCTGCCCAGTGGCGCCCACGTGGTCGCTCGAGCCGGTACCCACCTCACCCCGCCGCAGTGATCGGTACGCCTCTCGCGGCGACACGGCGATTTCACGGCAACCGGAGCAACCGGTGGCCTGATCGACACCTGGATGTTGCAATTCTTATCCCGAGCACGCCTCTGCCGGCCATACGGGACAGTCTCGGGACAGATTCCGGACCATTCTCGGCGTGTTCGACGTCCACAGCCTTTCGGTTCGGCTGTCTACCGATACACAATCCTGAATCACCGAAAACACCTGCCCGTCCACGATCCGCCTTTTTACAGCTCCCCAACCACAACAACGAACGTTGATCGCTGAACCGTGCAATCCATCGCGAATATCATCTCGGCGTATCCCGTCGCAGGCCGGCGCATCTCCTTGGGCCGCTACCGGACGATCGATGGATGATCGGTAATTGATCCGATTCGGCCCCGTTCCCTGCCTGCCGTATACCCCTGCTCAACTCGGACTTAATAGCCCGGGTAGAGTCGTCTCGCCTACGGGGGGGGAAGCACAGCGTTACCGCCTTCGCGTCAGGGCCGTAGTACAGCCAGGACGCAAGGCAACAGAAGAACGCTGCCCGACGAGGCGCCCGGGCACGACGTCGGATGAGAGGACCGGATGCTCCAGAACTGGCCAATCCGCTCCAAGTTGGTAGCCATTCTCATCGTTCCGCTGGTAGCACTGGCCGCTTTCAGCGCCGTCCAGGTGCGAGCGAACCTGGACAACGTCAGCGCAAGTGATCGGATCCGGGTCCTCGCAGGATTCTCGATCAAGGTGAACGACCTGGTCGACACGCTCCAGCAGGAGCGCTTCACCGTCGCGTCCTATGTCGGCTCCGGCTACCAGAGCAACGCCGACAACGCGGTCGCGATACGCAAGCAGGTCGACCCGGCCATCGAGACATACCGGACCAGCGCCGCAGATCTTCCGGCCAGCGCCACCAGGAACCTGCGCGTCTCCCTGGACGCCATCAACAGCCAGATCGACCGTCTCACCACGCAACGTCGGCTGATCGATACCCAGGAAGCTCAGAACGAGAAGACCTCGGAGTTCTACACCGCGTTCATCAGGGACCTGCTCGACCTCAACGCCCAGGTAGCCACAGGAAGCAAGAACCCCGACCTGGTGAGCGCGGCGGCAACACTGGTGAGCATGTCCCGAGCGAAAGAGGCCCTGCGGCAACAGGCCGGTTACGTCTCCGTGATCCTCTTTCTCCGTCAGTCCGACGTCGGCCTGATCAAGCTGATCCAGTCGAACGCGGGGGCGGAGGACGCGTGGATCACACAGTTCCGCGCCACCGCATCGCAGTCGCAACGGGACTTCTTCAACCAGGCCGTCCAGACGAAATCCGAATCCGTGGCCCAGATGCGCGACAGCACGGTCTTCGCCGCGCAGATGGGTCGTCCGACCACCGTCCCCCCGACGCAATGGCTCAGCGTTACCGGCGAAAAGGCCGGCGTGATGCATGATGTCGAGCGCAGGATCTCCAACGACCTCGGCTCCCGGAGCGAGTCGATCGCCTCTGACTCACGTCGGAATGCCTGGCTCAACGGGGCCGGCGTGTTGCTCATCCTCGTCGTGTCCATCGGTGTGGCGCTTCTCGTGGCCAGTCCCATGATCCGCCACCTCCGGCGCCTTCGGCGGGCCGCCCTCGAGGTCGCCAACGACCGACTCCCGGGCATCGTGGAGCGGCTGCACCAGGGGGAGCGGGTGGAGATCGAAGCCGAGGTGTTCCCTGTCGGAGTCCGGACAAGGGACGAGATCGGACAGGTGGGAGAGGCGTTCAGCACCGTCCATCAGGTTGCCGTGCGCACCGCTGTCGAACAGGCCGCGATGCGCAAGAGCATCGGTGACACCTTCCTCAACCTCGCCCGCCGCAGCCAGGCACTCATCCACCGCCAGCTGAAGATCATCGATGCCCTGG
Organism: Protofrankia symbiont of Coriaria ruscifolia; assembly: GCF_900634745.1. Classification (NCBI taxonomy): domain Bacteria; kingdom Bacillati; phylum Actinomycetota; class Actinomycetes; order Frankiales; family Frankiaceae; genus Protofrankia; species Protofrankia symbiont of Coriaria ruscifolia. The sequence goes on along the minus strand of NZ_CAAAFR010000023.1, from coordinate 6,611 downwards.
AGCGCAAGGAGACCGACCCGGACGAGCTGGCCGAGCTGTTCCGGCTCGACCACCTGGCGACCCGTATGCGTCGCCACGCCGAGGACCTGATCGTGCTGTCCGGGTCCAAGCCGGCCCGTGGCTGGCGGCGACCTGTCCCGATCAAGGACGTCGTGCGAGGTGCGGTCGCCGAGGTGGAGGACTACACCCGCGTGAAGGTGCTACCGATCACCGGTTCCGCCATCGGCGGGCACGCGGTCGGTGATGTGATCCACATGCTTGCCGAGCTGATCGAGAATGCCACCTCCTTCTCCCCCCCGCACACCCCCGTCCACGTGTCCGGGCACGAGGTCTCCAACGGGTCCGTGATAGAGGTCGAGGACCGCGGTCTGGGCATGACCGACGAGGAATACAGCGAGATCAACGACCGCCTGAGCAACCCACCCCCCTTCGACCTTCGTACCAGTGAGCGACTGGGCCTGTTCGTTGTCGGTCGCCTCGCCCAACGGCACGACATCCAGGTCCGTCTGCGGCCGTCGCCGTACGGCGGCACCCTGGCCATCGTCCTGCTCCCGAGCAGCCTGCTGCGCGAAGTCGACGAGACCACGCAAGCAGCGCCGGCAGCGTCCAGGCCCGAGCGCGTCAAGGCGCCGGCCCTGGACTCGTCCCTGGATGCTTCCATCGCCTTGAGTGACTCGACATCCTTGAACGGTTCGCTCCCCCTGACTGACCCGGTCTCCCTGGATGACTCGATCTCCCTGGATGACTCCATCGACACCGGCGAACTGCTGTCGGTGAGCGCATCGACCACGCCATCCCCAGGCGGTGGTGGGGAAGACCGGCCGCTCATGGACGACCTGCCGGTCTTCCCCACAATCCGTTCGAGCTGGTTCGTTTCCGAGCAGGACGAACTCGGCGGCGCGGACACCGGCGCCGGCAGCGGAACCGAACATCCGCGGGGACTGTTGCGGTCCAACCCACCGGTGGAGCCCAGTACCTGGGTCGAACCACCGTCGGGCAGCCCCGCGCCACCGCTGCTTCCGTCCGTTCGATGGGACGACGAGCCACCCACCGCACAGCCCGGATGGCCGCAGCCGGCGGACCGGTGGGCCGATCCGCTGGATCCTCCGCAGCAGCGCGGTCTACCCGCACGCAGGAGGACCGGGCCTACGACGGATCCGTTCCCGGCCGGCAGCCCCCCGCTTCCCCGGGCATCGGCCGCGCCGGCCGCCCGGGGCGGGAAGCCCGACGAGACCGGTCTGCCCAAGCGGCAGCGGCGGGCGAGCCTCGCACCCGAACTCAGGGGAACGCCCCTCACCGAGCCCGCAACACCGCCGCTCCTCGCCGGAACACGGTCGCCGGATGAGATCCGATCAATGATGTCCTCCTTCCAGTCCAACTTCGGCCGAGGTCTGCAGGAGAGACCGAACCCGAACGGCGGCGACGACGCGAAGAAGGTGATGTAATGCGCCACATCGGCCCGGCCGAGAACATGAGCTGGCTGTTGAACAACCTCACGAGGAAAGTCCCGGAGGTTACCTACGCCATCGTGTTGTCGTCGGACGGCCTCCTGCTTGCCACCTCGAACGGAATAGACCGGACAACCGCCGACCAGCTGGCGGCGGTCGCCTCGGGCTTCAACAGTCTGGCCCGCGGTGCCGGCCGTTTCTTCGGCGGCGGTAACGTCCGCCAGACGATCGTCGAGATGGAGCAGGGATTCCTGTTTGTCACGGCGGTTGGCGACGGGTCGTGTCTGGCCATTCTCAGCACGCCCGGTGCCGACATCGGCCTGATCGCCTACGAAATGGCGCTGCTGGTCATCCGTGTCGGTGAATTCCTCACCCCCGAGCTGCGCGCCGAAATGCAGGCCGCATTGCCACGCTGACAGCGGGCTGGAGCCCCGGCGGCGGCTCATACTCCGCCTACTCCGTCGCGCCCCGCGGGGGCTCCTACCGGAGCTCAAGCCAAGTGGTCGTCGTCGAAAGGCCGGGCTTCCCTGCCGCAATGACGCCGGCCGGTGTCGGCGGAGTCCTAACAGGATGATTTTCAGCGGGACGAGTTTCAGCGACGATCGCCAAGCCCTGATCAGGAGGACCGGTGGACGAGGAGTGGTACGACGACGACGCAGGTCCGGTCGTCCGTCCCTATGCCGTCACCGGCGGCCGGACGCGGCCGGCGGCCAATCGCGCGCTGGAGCTGGTGGCTCTGGTGTCGACAACGGAGCACGGGCGGGCGATGGTCCGAAGTCTTGATCTAGAACAGCGGAACATCGTGCTGCTCTGCCAGAGCATCCAGTCGATCGCGGAGATATCCGCACAGCTCAACCTACCGGTCGGCGTGGCACGCGTCCTCGTCGGCGACATGATCGACTCCGGTCTCGTGCGGGTCACCCGCCCAGCCCGACCGAGTGAGCGTCCCGACGTGGCGCTGATGGAGAAGGTACTCGATGGACTACAGACCCTCTAGACCGGACACGGCCGGCAGCCCGGTGCCCAGCCCGGTCAAAATCATAGTTGCCGGCGGGTTCGGCGCCGGGAAGACCACGTTCGTGGGGACGGTCAGCGAGATTCCCCCGCTCACGACCGAAGCGGCCCTGACCTCGGCGAGCCTCGGCATCGATGACACGTCCCAGGTCAGTTCCAAGACCACGACGACGGTCGCCATGGATTTTGGCCGGATCACCCTGCTCGACAGCGTGATTCTGTACCTGTTCGGCACACCCGGCCAGGACCGCTTCTGGTTCATGTGGGACGAACTGGTTCTCGGGGCCATCGGTGCCATCGTTTTGGTCGACACCCGTCGACTTGCCGACTCGTTCCCGGCGGTTGACTACTTCGAAGAGCGGAATATTCCGTTCCTGGTGGCGGTCAACCGATTCGACGGCGCCAGGGAGTACCGGCTCGACGAAGTCCGCAGCGCCCTCGACGTCGACTCCCGCCGGCCCATCATTTTCTGTGACGCGCGCCGGCGGGAATCCGTCAGGCAAGCCCTGATCGCACTGGTCCGCCACTCTCTCGACGTGGTCACGAGCGAAGAGCGGCAGCGGGGCCTCCCCGAGGCCAACGCCCGCGTCGACTAGTCGACTCGGGAGATGAAGGTGCTTGATCTTCTCGGCATCGATGACATCGCTTTCGCGGCCTACCGATTGTGGTTACGCCGGAAGGACATGAGCACCGAGGAGGCAAGCATCACCCTTGGGTATTCCACGAGCACGATTCGGCAGGCCCGCGACAGGCTCGTCGAACTCTCGCTCCTGGTGCCCTCCCGGGAGAAGCCCGACCGTCTGGTCGCGGTGCACCCCGAGGTTCCCCTCGAACAACTGCTCCGACAGCAACACGATCAGCTCATCCGCCGGCAGGAGGAACTCATCCGCGCGCGCATGCAAGTGAGCACACTGGTCGCCGACTACATGCAGGGCCGGCATACGGGGCCAAGTGTTGATGTTGCATGCCTGGAGAGCGCGAAGGCGGTCGAGGAGCAGTTACTCGATCTCGTGGCCGGCGCCGAACGGGAGCTGCTCGTTCTGTACGCCCGGCCCGAGCACAAGTCGGTCATGACAGCGGAATGCACACAGGCCGTCCTGCAGGCCCTCGACCGCGGGGTCGTCGTACGCGGTATCTGTCCGCGCCCGGCCCACGGGGACGATGCGACCGCCGTATGCGGCGCCGCCGACGCGCACGGGGTGGACCTGCGGGTAACCGACGCCCCGCTGGCGGATATGACCATGGTCGACCGCGAGGTCGTCCTGCTCCTGCTGACGCCCGGCCCGAACGAGGAGCATGCCCGTGCGCTGCTGCTCCGGGAGCCGGCGCTGACGAACCTGGCCACGATGTTGTTCGATCAGCTCTGGAAGACCGCGCAACCCCTGGACCGGGACGGCGAACTCGACCAGGCCGAACTCCAGCACACCGAACTTGACCACGCCGGGCTCGACCAGGCCGAACTCCAGCATGCCGGACTTAACCACGCCATGTTCGGCGGGACCGCCCTGAACGGAACCACGCGCTCCTCCGCCAGCGGCAACCCGGGCAACCCAAAGAGCAATGTTCCATATACTAATGGACAACATAATAACAACTCAGGTCCAAGCGACTCCGAGCGTCTGCTCCTGCGACTATTGAGCCTCGGCGCCAAGGACGAGGCCGCCGCCCGGCACCTTGGCGTGTCGGTACGGACGGTTCGCCGTATGATCGCTGATCTCATGCGGCGGATGGACGCCCGCAGCCGGTTCCAGGCCGGCATCCTCGCAGCAGAAAGAGGCTGGTTATAGCACCGCTATACGAGCGGAGCCACACCAGTGGCACCAAGTTGCCACTACATGTTCTTGCCAGACCAACTGCGAGACATAGTAGGCCCAATACATCATGCTTCCGTAGGGAGGCAGGCCGGATCGGCAGCCGAACCCCAGCCTTCGCGGAGTGACGCTTGCGTCGCTCCTGCGGACTGGACTGGGTGACGGCCACCGAACCGGTCCTGACACCGGAAGCACCGACGACGGCGTCGGATCGTTGACTCGCACGGGCAATTCCTGCGGCGCCGGCGTCGGCGTTGCGGCATGCTCGTCTATGTTTCTCTTCAATATGACCAGGGGGTAGGAGTGTCGATATTCTCCGGCTGGCTTCCGGTGGTCCAGCGCAGGGCCGCCGGATGACGCATCGTACCCTCATCGTAGCTCGTATCAATGCTGACAACGAAGCCGCGGTCGCCGATATCTTTCAGGAATCGGACGACGGGCAGCTACCCCATCTGCTGGGCGTCGTCCGGCGGGATCTATTCAGTTTTCACGGACTGTATTTTCATCTGATCGAAGCAGCCGACGACGTGACTCCCGCCCTGCCTGCAGTACGCGAGCACCCGCTGTTCGTCGACGTCAACACGAAACTGGAGAAATACATCACCGCGTACGATCCGGATACCTGGCGCAGCCCGCGTGACGCGATGGCCCGGAACTTTTATTCATGGGTCTCGGACTAGAGCCGTCGGGATCCAGATCTCCATTAGGAAGGAGAGAACCATGACACATCCATGGACAGCCGACCGTCTGCTCGACTTCCTCGTCGAACGAACGGTTCTCGCCGCCGAGGACCGACCTGATCATCTTGCCGTCACATTCGCGGAGGTCGGGGTGGACTCACTGGCCTACCTGCACCTGCAGACCGTAGTCTTCGACACGTTCGGCATCGAATTGCCGGCGGAGCCGCCCGTCGACTACACCTTCGCGGAGATCCTCACCGCCATCAACACCGCCGTCCGGGCGGACGTCGCCTAGAACATCGGCCAAATAGGGCGGATCCGTTCCAAGGCCGACCAGGAATTCGTAACCGAATATCGTCAAATCATGAAAATGAGGGAACATGCAGTCGTGACAGCAGCCGTTTTCGCACTCAATTTCTTGATCGAAACAGGACGTGTGACTACCTGACCGGCACTCCAGCGGGCCGACGAGAGTGCGACCGTACTTCTTCTCGCGCGCGGGGTCCGGAAGCCGATCCGGCAGCTCCGACAGGCCCGAGTCCGGGGACCACCAGGTGGAGGGGATCGGCCGGCCCACGTCGACCGTTCGGAGATCTTCGCCGTCCGCGGGGACGTGTGCCCGGACGACATCCACATTCAGCCGCATCAGCCATGGCCACGGGCCGGCGCTGTGCTCCGGTCACGAATACAGACACCCGAACGGAGAGACCTTATGAGCCATTCCACCGCTTTCCGGATCATACTGACGCAACAGATCCAGCCGGGCCGGGAGCGTGAGTTCGAGGAGACCTGACTGGAGATCGCTCCCGATGCCGCCAGCCGCCCGGCGAATCTCGGTGCATAGCTGATTCGTTCCGCGAGCGACAGCAGCACCTACTACATCTTCAGCGAATGGCGGACGGGAACGCGTTCCATGAGTTCGAGAGCAGCACCGAACATCGGGAACACCGGGAACTACTGCACGCGCTGCACACCAGCTTCTCCGTAGCCACCGGGACCGTGGTCGCACATCTGCCCGGAGCAGTCGCGCGTGCGTATACCCAACAGGCCGGGTGAGTTGTCAGCAATACAGCCACAAGCAGCAGGAACATCATCAACCAAACGGAGAACGATGGCCGGGCACACGGAGAACTCGATCTGGATCGACGCCGACATCGATCCGGTCTGGACGATCACCAATAATCTTGAAGGCTGGCCTGATCTTTTCACCGAGTACGCTTCGGTGGAAATTCTCGAACACCACGACCAGACTTTCAAGTTTCGCCTGACAATGCACCCGGACGCGAACGGGAAGATATGGAGCTGGGTTTCACAACGAACGCTGGATCCGGACAAGCACCGCGTCCAGGCGCACCGTGTCGAACCAGGCCCCTTCGAGTTCATGAACATCGAATGGACCTACGAACCAGAAGGTACCGGCACCAGGATGCGCTGGGTGCAGGATTTCCACATGCGTCCGGACGCGCCGGTCGACGACGAGTGGATGACCAACAACATCAATAACAACACCCAGCGGGAGATGAGCGTCATCCGGGACAAGGTCGAGCGAGCTGCCCAGAGCGCGAAGGCTCTTCCCCAGCAGGTCTGACCAGGCCTGACCAGGTCCGGGGCTTGTTGTGAATCCGATGCGACGGCGCCGGACCCCGCCGTTGCCCGCC
>NZ_CAAAFR010000022.1:1236-4372 GCF_900634745.1 Protofrankia symbiont of Coriaria ruscifolia | reverse complement strand
TTATCATCCCAAAAAGGATCATTACCTTGGGGAGGCGCGCCGACCTTTTCAGCGGTCTCCTAGTCAGCGCGGACGCGCTGGGGCGATTCAGTCCTGCTGTCCGCCGGCTCCTGACATCCGCGACCCTGAGCCGCTCGGGCGGACTTGACCACTGGTGCCGGAAACGCATCACTTGAGTACTCTGCGTCCGATGGGATAACCTGTCCGATCTAGCGGGCCTGCCGCGGGTCCGTCACATCCCACAACCGCACCGTGCCGTCGTAGCAGCCGGTGGCGAGGGTGTGCCCGTCAGGGGCGAACGCCACCGAGGACACGCCGCCGGTGTGGCGGGCACACGGTCGGCTGGGAGGCACGCAGTCCGTTCGGGTCGCGGGTCAGCGCGCCGTCCGAGGATGCCGCGCGGCACGCGGACGGCTCCGCCAGCCTGCTGTGGCGCACCCGCCAGCTGGCCGTCGCGGGCCTTGGTGGCCCAGAACCACGGTGGTGACCCCGCGGTCATCGTGGCCGCGGCCACCGCCGCCGCTCGGAGGACAGCTGTTCCCGGTGGGCCGCTTCGGCGGGGGTCGATTCTGCTGCTGGTGGAGTGGGGGTTGGTGGTTGAGGGGCGGATCTGGTCAGGCGGCCGTATAAAAGGGCGCAGACGTGGCCGGCGAAGGTCTGCGGTTCACCGGGCAGTGGGGTGAAAGCCGGGGTACGCCGGGATAGCACCGCGAGGACCTGACCGACGAAGGAATCAGCGCGCACGACCCTCACCCGCCCGCCTCTTCCGCCGTCCCCTCATCCCCGGCCAGGGGATGAGGGGACGGCGGAAGAGGCTCGGAGCGGGGTAGGGGGACCATCCGAGAGAGCCGATCCACGATGAGCGGGGCGGCGATCCCAACAGCCAAGGCAGCGACAGCAGTGCCAACCTGCCCGGACCGCGCTGCGGCGCCGGCGAGCACAGCCCCGATCAGCAACCGGATCAACTCGGCAACCAGGTAGGCGGACCGGCTCGCTTCCTTTGCCTTACCGGTCTGCCATGGCAGGCACCCATATCGGCGCACCACCGTGCACAGGTCCAGGCCTTCGACGGTGAACCCGCCCAGCATGCCCCACACTGCAGCTTCAACCCCCGTCACACGACGGACCGTAGCCGACCGCAATCAGCCGACGGAAGAGGGAATCAGACCACATTTTACCAACCTTGATCTAACAAACTGAACAATTCGGCAGTGCGTCCCAAAGAGGCAGCGCGACACCTCCACACGCGTCCAGCGCAGGACCTGACCGGCCGCCATTTGCGCAGGGTAGGCCGTTGGCGAGGTGTCAGACGAACTGATCGAAGCCGTGCACGCCCTCGGCAGCGACACGATCATCACCCTCGGTGCGCGGCTCGCCCGGCTCCGCGGTCTGCAAGCCCCCATCGACCGGGGCGAGGTGTACGCCGCCGCCTACCAGCGGGCTCTCGGCGATGTCCTGCGCCGATTCGGTGGCCTCGACACCCGGCGGTCCTGTCCCGCAGACCCGGGCAGTGGCGGCGGCCCTGCCGCCTACCGGGCGGTGCTGGGCATCTCTCAGCGGGAGTACTGGCCCCATGGACGGGCCGAGCGGGCGATGACGGCCGCACTGGGCGCCGCCGAGGACGTCATGAAGAGGGAGTCACTCTACGCCCTGCGTCACGCCACCCCCGCCTGACACCGACCAACGCCGCGATCACCTGCTCCCACGCCGACCACGTCGCTGAACCTGCACGCGGTGGCTCGCGTCGCTCCGCAGCGTTGATCTAGACGGGCGTCGATCTCGACGGTGGATCACCATGTTTTAAAAACAGATTTCCGGAAACGGAAATCTGTTTTTATGGTAGGGTCGGATCATGAGTACTTCACCGCCGTCCACCGACCCGTCTCCCGCCGTAGAGGGGGCGACCCTGCCGTGCCAGTGGTGCGGCGACCCCGTCGAGCAGCGCCCTGGTGGCGCCGGCCGGAAGCGCCGCTACTGCCCGCCGCCGCGGACCTGCCAGGACGAGGCCAAGCGGGCCCGCGCGGCCCGCCGCAGCGCGGGCGGGGTCGGCGCCGACGTGGTCGCCGCCGAGGAACTGGCCGACCGGTTGCAGGTCTACATCGACAGGCTCGCCGACGGCCTGGCGGCCGAGCTCACCCCGACCGGGGTGCAGACCGCCATCAGCCGGGCCGAGGCCACCGCCGCCGCCCGCATCGCTGCCGCCGCCACCGAGGTCGACGAGGTCCGCCGTACCGCCGCCGAGCGTGTCGCCGGCGCCACCGCCGAACGGGATAACGCGCTCGGTGAGCGGGACACCGCCCGCACCGCGGCCCGGGCCGCCAGTGACGCCGCCGAGCAGGCGCGCGCTCAGGCTGCTGCCGACCGGGCCGAAGCCGAAGCGGCCCGGGCCCGGTCGGCGGAGGCCCAGACGGCGGCCGAACGTGCGGAGCAGTCCGCCCGCACCGCGCAGGCCGAGGCCGAAGCGGCCCGGACCACAGCCGTCCGCGCCACCGCCGAACGGGATAGCGCCCGCCAGGACGCCCAGCAGGCACAGGCGCGGACCGCCGCGGCCGAGCAAGCCCGCCAGGACGCGGAGACCATACGGATCCGCGCCGAGGCCGACCGCGACGCCGCGCTCCAAGGCCGCCAGGCCGCCGAGGACCGGGCCCGCCACGCGGACGACGCCTGGCGGGCAGCGGCCACCACCGCGGCCACCGCCACCGCCGAACGCGACGCCGCCGTGACCGAGGCCCGCCGCGTCCGGGAGGATCTGACCCAGGCCGACCGTGCCCGCCAGTCCGCCACCGCCGAGCGGGACCGGCTCACCGGCGAGCTGGCCAGGCTACGGGCGGACACCGCCGCCGAACTGGCCGCAGCCCGCACCCAGAGCGCGGCCGAGCAGGCCCGCGCCGAACGAGCCGAAACCGACCGCGACCGGCTCACCGGGGAACTAGCCGCACTACGCGAGCAGCTCGCGCGCCGCAAGAAGACCCCACCGGCGGACAGCAGGAACGACGAGTAGGAGGGCTGACATGAACTGGAGTTCAACGGCGATGGACCAGATCGAGTGGGGTCATCGCCTCGCCGCCGACTTCCCGGGCCGCGAGCGGTTCAGCGACCGGGACCGGTTGACGTCGTGCGCCGAGCGGCCTTCGGG
>NZ_CAAAFR010000022.1:0-709 GCF_900634745.1 Protofrankia symbiont of Coriaria ruscifolia | reverse complement strand
CTTCCCGGGCCGCGAGCGGTTCAGCGACCGGGACCGGGTGACGTCGTGCGCCGAGCGGCCTTCGGGCGATCAACGGGTTCCCGCAGGACCACGTATGGCGCCGGCACACGGTCGCTGCGCCACAATAGCCGGTGACAAGAGAAAGCCTCGGGGCCGGGTCAGCCAACCGTCCACAGCCGTACCGTCTGATCGTTGCTTCCGCTGGCCAAGAGCGTGCCGTCCGGGGAGAACGCCAGCGATCCCACCGGGGCGGTGTGGCCGGTCAGCAGCCCGCCGAGGGGGCGGGGGTCGGCCCGGTCACTTACATCCCACAGCCGCACCATGGTGTCAGCGCCGCCGCTGGCCAGGGTGCGGCCGTCCGGGGAGAACACCACCGAGAACACCGGGGCGGTGCGGCTGCCCAGCGGGCCGAGCGGCCGGGGGGTGGTTGGATCGGCTGTGTCCCATAGCTGCACCGTCCCGTTGTAGCCGCTGGCGGCCAAGGTGCGCCCGTCCCGGGAGAACACCACCGCGGTGATCCTGATGCCGTCGGTGAGGCCGGTCAGCGGGCCGAGCGGGCGAAAAGCCGTCCGGTCGGTCATGTCCCACAGCCGTACCGTCTGATCGTCGCTGGCGGCCAGGGTGCGCCCGTCCGGGGAGAACACCACCGTCCCCGAACCGGTGAGGCCGGTCAGGGGGCCGAGCGGCCGGGGGGTGGTGGGATCGGCTG
>NZ_CAAAFR010000021.1:38662-57582 GCF_900634745.1 Protofrankia symbiont of Coriaria ruscifolia | reverse complement strand
GCGCTGGCGGCCAGAGCTCCGAGCCCCGTAACGCGACCGCAGCTTCTCGCTGCTTCCCGCAACCGCGGCTTCCCTTGGCGGCGACGACCGTCCAGACGCCCCAGGACCGAAGACAGAATGATCATGCTCTTTCCACACCCGAGGTCCGAAAGCCGATCAGGCAGGTCCGAGAGGCCCGAGGAATTTAGGGAGACAACGATGACCCTGACAACCAGCAGCCCGGATGTCGCACCGAAGGTGCTGTCCATCCACGACGTCCCGGCCAACCGCCGCCGCGGCGGCGACATTCGCACGCTGCTGTCCCCCGGGACGGTGGGCGCCAAGTCCGGATTCCTCGGCACGCTGACGCTGCAACCCGGCGAGATCGTCACCGAGCACTGGCACCCGTACTCCGAGGAGTTCCTGTATTGCGTGTCCGGACGCGTCACCGCACGGCTCGACGGCGAGCACACCGCGCTGCCCGCCGAACATGGGCTGCTCATCCCGATCGGCACGCGCCACCGGATCGTCAACGACGGCGACGAAACCGCCTTCCTCGTCTTCCATCTGAGCCCTCTGGCGCCGCGGCCGGAGCTCGGCCACGTGGACACCGAACCGCTCCCACGGGGCCCTGACCCGCAACCCTGACCTGCCCGCCCCCAAAACACCCCTGAAGAAACACCCCCATGAAGGAGCCGGAAGTGAGAAGGACGGCCATAACCGGCATCGGCGTGGTCGCGCCGGGAGGCACTGTCCGCAAGGAGTTCTGGGATCTCCTGACCGAGGGCCGGACGGCTACCAGGCGTCTGTCATTCTTCGACCCGACTCAGTTCCGCTCGCAGGTAGCCGCCGAATGCGACTTCGACCCGGCCACGGCCGGCCTGACCCCGCAGGAAATCGCCCGTAACGACCGTTTTGTTCAGTTTGCTCTCGCGGCCGCGACCGAGGCTGTTGCCGACAGCGGGCTGGATCTCGGCAGGGACAGCGATGCCACCGACGTAAGCGCTCCGGTGGTGGCCGTCAGTATGGGCAGCGCGGTCGGCGCGACCACCCGACTGGAGGACGAGTACGTGGTCGCCAGCGACAGCGGACGCGACTGGCTCGTCGATCCCGTATACGCTTCGTCCTTTCTTTATCACGCTCTGGTTCCAAGCTGTCTGGCCACCGAGGTGGCCTGCCGCTTCTCGGCCCACGGCCCGGCGCATGTGGTCTCGACAGGCTGCACCTCCGGGATCGACGCGGTCGGATACGGCCACCAGCTCATCGTCGACGGCGAGGCCGACATCGTGATCGCGGGAGCGACGGACGCGCCGCTGTCCCCGATCTCCATCGCCTGCTTCGACGCGATCCGCGCGACGTCAGCGCGCAACGACGATCCCGAACACGCCTCCCGGCCGTTCGACGCAAACCGGGACGGGTTCGTCATGGGTGAGGGTTCCGCCGTGCTCGTGCTCGAGGAGCTGGAGCATGCGCGGGCCCGGGGAGCCCACGTGTACTGCGAGATCACCGGCTACGCCGCCCGCTCGAACGCGTTCCACATGACCGGGCTGAAGGCCGACGGTCTCGACATGGCCGAAGCGATCTCGGACGCGCTGCGGCAGGGCCGTACCGACCCGACCATGGTCGACTACGTCAACGCCCACGGCTCCGGGACCAAGCAGAACGACCGCCACGAGACGGCCGCGTTCAAGAAGTCGCTCGGGCAGCACGCCTACAACGTCCCGGTGAGCTCCATCAAGTCCATGGTCGGTCACTCCCTGGGAGCGATCGGCGCCATCGAGATCGCAGCCTGTGCCCTGGCGATCGAGAACCGGGTCGTCCCGCCCACGGCCAACTGGTCCAACCGGGACCCCGAATGCGACCTGGACTATGTGCCGAACATCGCCCGCGACCACGATGTCAACGTGGCCCTGTCGGTCGGCAGTGGCTTCGGCGGGTTCCAGTCGGCCATCGTGCTCGACCGCGGGCGGGATGCCCGGTGAGCGCCACCCGTACGGGCCGGCGTCCCGTTGTCACCGGCGTCGGAGTGATCGCCCCCAGCGGCATCGGCACCGAGGAGCACTGGGGTTCGACGCTGCGCGGCGAGCTGCGGGTGGGGCCGATCACCAGCTTCGACACCAGTCGGTACGCCACGACGCTCGCCGGCCAGGTGGAGGGATTCGACCCCGCCGACCACCTCAGCGGCCGAATCGTCCTGCAGACCGACCGCTGGACGTGGCTGGGCATGGCCGCAACCGAGCTCGCGCTGTCCGACGCATCCTACGACCCGGCGGCGCACGATCCCTATGCGACCTCGGTGGTGTTCGGGGCCGGATCCGGTGGCAACGACTTCGGCCAGCGTGAGATCCAGCGGCTGTGGAGCCGTGGTCGCCAGGCCGTGAGCGTGTACCAGTCCATTGCCTGGTTCTACGCGGCGACCACCGGTCAGACCTCCATCCGGCACGGCATCAAGGGGCCATCCGGAGTCGTGGTCTCCGACGGTGCCGGCGGTCTTGACAGCCTCGCGCAGGCACGTCGGACCATCAGCCGCGGAACGCCGGTGGTTCTCGCCGGCGGCGCCGAAGCGGGGCTCACCCCCTACGCGCTCACCTGCCAGACCACGGGCGGGCGCCTGTCCACCAGCTGTGAACCGCGGACCGCTTACAAGCCGTTCGACCGGTCCGCGGACGGTTACGTGCCCGCCGAGGGCGGCGCGACGCTCGTCGTGGAAGATCCCGCATCCGCGGCGGCCCGCGGCGCGCCAAGGGTGTACGCCGAGATCGCCGGATACGCGGCGACCCACGACGCGCACCATCACCGCGACCCGTCGTCAGACCCGCGCTGGTACGCCGAGGCCATGCGCCGAGCGCTTGCCGACGCGAACCTCACACCGGCCGACGTCGATGTGATCTTCGCGGACGGCGCGGGCTCCCGCGACCTCGACGAGCTCGAGGCACGCGCGATCCATGTCGCGTTCGGCGCACATGCCGAACGCGTTCCCGTCACCGCTCCCCAGGGCCTGATCGGGCGGATGTGCGCGGGGGGCTCCGCCCTGGCGGCCGTGAACGCCCTACTGTCCATCCGTGACGGGGTGATCCCGGCGGTGGGCAACCTCGACGACCCGGCGCCGGAATACCGCCTCGACCTCGTCCGGGCGCCGCGGCAGACGCCGGTGCGGGTTGCCATGGTCAACGCCCGGGGCTACGGCGGCTTCAACAGCTCGCTCATCCTGCGGGCTGTCAGCCCTGCCATCTGAACCAACGAGGAGAACGATATGGACTTCGGTCTCAAGGGCAGATCAGCCCTGGTTACCGGCGGATCCCGGGGGATCGGGCGAGCCGTCGTCCTGGCGCTCGCGCAGCAGGGAGCCTCCGTGATCGCCTGCTACGTGAACGACAGCGACGCGGTCACCTCGCTCGTGGACGAACTGGAACGGCTCGGCGCCGACGCCCGTCTGGTGCGCGCTGACGTGTCGGTGGAGGCCGACGTGAGCCGGTTGGTGGAGACCGTCCGCGACCGGTACGGCACACTCGACATCCTAGTCAACAATGCCGCCACGGTAACGCAGCTGCCCCTGCACGAGGTGGGCCTCGACCAGTGGCGTCAGGTGCTCGACACCAACCTGACCAGCCTCTACCTGATCCACCGAGCCGCCCACGACCTGCTGGCCAACGACGCTTCAGTGATCAATATCGGTTCAGCCGGATCACTGCGTGGAGTTGCCGATCGGACTCCGTACATGACCTCCAAGGCCGGCGTCCTGGGGCTCACCCGGTCTCTGTCCAAGGAGCTCGGCCCGCGGGGCATCCGGGTGAACACAGTGGCGCCGGGCTACACCGAGACCGACCAGATGGCCGGGCTTCCCGCTGCCAGGCGGGCACAGGCCGAAGCCAGGACAGCTCTGGGGCGCCTCGCCCAACCGGAGGAGATCGCGGGCGCGGTACTCTTCCTGGCCAGCGACGCGGCCCGCTACATCACCGGGGCGACCCTGCACGTCGACGGTGGAATCTGATGATCAGAGCAACGCTGCGGATGCGGGTCCTGCCCGGGCGGGAGCAGGACTTCGCCGACGCCTGGGAGAAGGTCGCGATGGCCACGAGCCGGACACCGGGCAACCTACGGCAGAGCCTCCTGCGTGGCGGCCCGCGCGAATACGTCATCACCAGCGACTGGGAAAGTCGGGATGCCTTTCACACCTTCGAGCGCAGTCCCGAACAGGACGCCCTGACCGCGCCCCTGCGTGAGCTACGAGAAACCGCACAGATGGATATTTCGGAAATTGTTTTACATGTGGAGAAAGAAGACAAAATATCGTGAGCAGGGAAATGTCGCCGGACATGGGGGATACGGCCGTACTGCCGGACGCCGATAAGCGGGTGGCCAACAGGCAGACGATCCTCGACCACTTCCGGGCGCTGGAACGCGGAGATGTCCACGGCGCTCTGGCGGCTTTCGCGCCGGACATGATCAATCACAGGATGGAGCCGGGAAGCGCACCGGGACGGGACGGACTGGCTCAGACCCTGGCGATCGTGCTGCAGTGCTTCCCGGCCGCGACCTGGCACGTCGAAAGCATCGTCACGGACGCCGAGAACGTCGTGGCAAAGCTGGTGGTCGAAGGCGAGGCGCATGAGATGATCATGGGCGTGCGGGCTGTCGGCCAGCGGGTGGCCTGGCGGCACATCCACTGGTTCCGCATGTCGGACGGCAAGATCGTCGAACATGACGCCATCCGCGATGACCGTGGCCTTCTCCGCCAGCTCGGAATGAACGTGCGGGGACCGCACCCTGGAGGACTCGGCGGTGGCCTGCCGGGAGGTAATGGCGCGGTCCGATCAGATACCGGCGACCGCGACCCAGCGCTCACCGCCTGAACCGGATTCCGTTCCCGCACGTAAGGAGCAGTTCGTGCGCGTACTTTTCACCACCGTCCCACTCCATGGTCACTTCTTTCCGATGGTCCCGCTCGCGCACGCGCTTCGGACGGCAGGCCACGATGTTCTCGTCGCCGCGCCGGTGAACTTCACCGGCGTCATCACCGAGGCGGGGCTACCAGCTGTGCCTACCGCACCGCCGCTCAATTTCGCCGAGATTATGATCAAGGATCGGAACGGAAGGCCGGTGGCGCCCGCGAAGAGCGCTGCAGAGCGGCACGAGATCGCGGGCCGGGCATGGGGACGTCTCACCGCCCGCACTCTGCAGCGCACGCTGGATGTCGTGGACCGGTGGCGTCCCGACATCATCGTCAGTGAACCCAGCGAGCACGCGGGGGCGCTCGCGGCCGCATCTCGTGGCATTCCCTGGATCGAGCACGGCTGGGGCATCTCGACGATGCCGGAATGCAGGCCACCCGCTGCGGACGAACTCGCCGCGGAGCTGTCGGGGCTCGGCCTGACGGCGCTGCCCGAACCCGACCTGCACCTGCACGTGTGCCCGCCGAGCATGCAGCGCCCACACGCTCCCGGCTCCCGCAACCAGCGGATGCGCTACGTCCCGTACAACGGGCCCGCGACACTGCCGGACTGGAGTCTTGCCGAACGCGACAGGCCGCGGATCTGCCTGACCTTCGGCAGCATCCTGCCGAGATTCGGCTCTGGGGACTTCAGAGGGCTCCTGACCAGGATTGCGACCGCGCTGCCGGGCCTCGGCACTGATCTCGTCGTCGGAGTCGAGGAGCAGATCGCGGCCGCATGGCAACCGCTGCCACCGGGAGTACGCAGCGCCGGCTGGCTCCCCCTGAGCCTGGTGGCACCAAGCTGTGATCTCATCGTCCACCACGGCGGCTCCGGTTCGACGCTGACCGCGCTCGCCGCCGGCCTGCCACAGCTTGCTCTACCCCAGACCGCGGACCAGTTCGACAACGCCGCGTGCATTAGCGTTCTCGGTGCGGGACGCCAGCTCCTGGACGACGTCACGGTGGAGGCCATCCTCGCCGCGTGCCGTGAACTTCTCACCGATCCCGGTTACCGGAAGCATGCAGCGGCACTCGCCGCCGAGAACGCCTCTCAGCCGACCCCAGCCGAAGTGGTCGAAGTCCTGCACGAGCTCACCTCGACCCTGGTCTGATCGGGGAGAACCCATCATGAGTGAACATCACCACCGCCGCCGGCCCGAGAGCCCGCGAGCAGGCGGGTATATCGACGTCCATCATCATGCGCTACCACCCACGCTGAAGAAGCTGCTGGTCGACCGTGCTCTCCTGCCGCCGGTGGGCGGGCCGCCATTTGCGACCTGGAAACTCACCGATGCGCTGGAAACCATGGACGCGAACGGCATCGAGGTGGGGTTGGCCTCGGCAGCGATACCCAGCGAGTTCCTCGGCGGCGACGAGGCATGGGCGGTGCAGGTCGCCCGGACCGCGAACGAATCGCTGGCTGAGATCGTCCGGGAGCGTCCCACCCGGTTCGGATTCCTCGCCTACCTTCCCCTGCCATTCACCGACGCCTCACTCGCCGAGGTCGCGTTCGCCTTCGACGAACTGCACGCCGATGGCATCATCGTGGGCAGCCACGCGGGCGAGACGTACCTGGGAGACCCGGAACTCGACGCGGTGTTCGCCGAACTGGACCGGAGACGGGCGGTCGTGCTCACCCACCCGTTCAATCTGCCGTCCTGTGGGGTGACTCCGCTTCCACCGTTCGTCGCCGATTTCATGCTCGACACCACACGGGCGGCAATCCAGATAATCATGTCGGGAATACTGGACCGCTACCCGGCGATATCGTTTGTTCTGCCGCATGCCGGAGGATTCCTGCCATACCAGGCAGCCCGGCTCACCCTTGGCTCTGCCCTGGGTTACGGCCTTGACGCCGCTACGGTCCATGCCAGCCTGCGCCGGTTCCACTACGACACCGCCGGACCGATGTCACCGTATGCGACACCCACGCTGCTGGCCGCTGCGGGCGTCTCGCGCATCCTCTACGGCAGTGACTACAACGCGGTGCCCGGTCCGATGATTGCCGCGACATCCCAGGCGCTGCGCAACGACCCCGCTCTCAACCCCGAAGCGCTCCGGCAGATCGGCCGCGACAACGCGCTGCGGCTCTTCCCGACCGTCGGCCACCGACTGGAAGCGGCGCCGCGATCCGTCCCGGCGACCACCTGAACCGTCCCTGCCCTCAGAGATCAACCAGTAGCCGCACCGCAGGAAAGGGGATCACCGATGACCGCACGCATCCTGGTGTTCGCCAGCGTCGCTCCGGAGCTCGCACACGAGTTCGAGCACGCCTACACCCAGGTCACCGCACGGATGCAGGGCACGCCCGGTCTGCTTGGGGACGAGCTGCTGCGAGACGGGAATAAGCCCGGCCGCTACCTCCTGCTCAGCGAGTGGGAGAGCGAGGAGCAGTTCATCGCCTGGGAATCCGCACCGGCCCACCGGGAGATCACCGTACCAATGAGGCCGTACTGGTCCGGGAACTTCGAACGCCGGATCTACAACCTCGCAGCCCGGCTCGAACCCGAGGTCTCCGTCGGCTGACCGATGGATTCAAGCCAACCCGCATCAGCCTCAGTGTCCCGGGGACTTGGCCCGCGGCACGGCGCGGGAAATCATGATCGCTCCACTTTCGACGCTCTCAGTCGGCTCCCAGGCTTGCGTCAGGTCCGCGTCAGACTGAAACCCCACGATTAGTCCCATGACGGTGACTCCTGACCTTCGCCAGCCCGGACCAGCGACGATGAGGATCCGGCCGTGACCACAACTGTTCCCGAACAGGCGGCCGGCATTCCTCCCGCCCCGGCCGGAGTGGCCGCTCGCAACGTCCCGCGGCCGGGTGCGGGGTTGGCTCGGGGCTTCCTGCGCGGCCGGGAAGCCGACCCTCCGTGGGTGCGCCCCGCCCTGCTCACCCTCCTGGCCGGGACAGCCGTGCTCTACATCTGGGGGCTGGGCGCGTCCGGGTGGGCGAACAGCTTCTACACCGCCGCCGTCCAGGCGGGGTCGTCAAGCTGGACGGCGTTGTTCTTCGGCTCCTCGGACGCCTCGAACTTCATCACCGTGGACAAGCCGCCGGCGTCGCTGTGGGTGATGGACATCTCGGTGCGCATCTTCGGTCTGAACCCGTGGAGCGTGCTCGTCCCGCAGGCGCTGGAAGGCGTCGCCGCCGTCGGTGTGCTGTACGCGACGGTCCGGCGCTGGTTCTCCCCTGCCGCGGCACTGTTGTCCGGTGCCGTATTCGCGCTGACACCGGTCGCGGTGCTGATGTTCCGGTTCAACAATCCCGATGCGCTACTCGTCCTGCTTCTGCTCCTCGGCGCCTACGCGACCGTCCGGGCGGTGGAGACGGGCAGTACCGGCTGGCTGGTCTGGGCAGGCGTCTTCGTCGGTTTCGGTTTTCTCGCGAAGATGATGCAGGCATTCCTGGTCGTACCGGCTTTCGCGCTCACGTATCTGGTGGCCGCGCCCATATCACTGCGACGCAGGATCGGCCGGCTCCTCCTGTCCGCGGCGGCGATGCTCGTCGCCGCCGGATGGTGGGTGGCGGCCGTGGAACTGTGGCCGAAGGACTCCCGGCCCTATGTCGGCGGGTCGCAGAACAACAGCGTCCTCAATCTCATCTTCGGCTACAACGGCTTCGGACGGCTCAACGGCAACGAGGCCGGCAGCGTCGGCGGGGGCGGGAGCACCGGCAGCCGCTGGGGGGAGACCGGTCTGACCAGGATGCTCAACACGGAGATGGGCGGTCAGATCTCCTGGCTCATCCCCGCGGCGCTGATCATCCTGGTGGCCGTGATCGCGTTGTGCGGGCGCGCCCCGCGCACCGACCGGACCCGTGCCGCACTCCTGCTCTGGGGCGGCTGGCTGGTCGTCACCGGTGTCACGCTGAGCCTCGCCGAGGGAATCATCCACCCTTACTACGCTGTGGCGCTTGCGCCGGCGATCGCGGCCATCGTCGGTGTCGGCGGCGTCCATCTGTGGCACAGACACGACCAGCTCGTGCCCTGTCTGGTCCTGGCGGCCGCGGTCGCCGCCGCGACCGCATGGTCGTACGTCCTGCTGCACCGGACGCCCGACTGGCACCCGTGGCTGCGAGCGCTTGTGGTCGTCGTCGGTGTCACGGCGATCGTCGCGCTGATCCTCACGCTCGTGCTCCCCGCGCATCCGGCACGTCGCGCCGCCGCGGTGATGGCGGCTGCCGGCATCGCGGCGACGATCATAGGGCCCGCGGCCTACGCGGTCGAGACAGCCTCCACCGCCCACACTGGGGCCATCCCGTCGGCGGGACCCGCGAGCTTCGGCGGCTTCGGCGGCTTCGGCGGCTTCGGCGTCGGTCCCCGCGCGGGCGGCTTCGGTGGGGGCGGCGTCCCGCAGGGCATGTCGCCGGGCGGCCCGACCACACCGGGCGGCACGGCAGGCCTGGGCGGCGGCTTCGGCCAGCAGGGTGCGGCGATGTTCAGCCGGGCCGGCGGCATCGGGAACCTTCTCAACGCCGGAACGCCAAGTGCCGGGCTGGTTACAGCCCTGCAGCAGGACGCCGAGCGCTACACCTGGGTTGCGGCCACAGTCGGGTCCAACTCCGCCGCCGGCGTCCAGATCGCGACCCGTGATCCGGTGATGGCCATCGGTGGCTTCAACGGAACCGATCCGGCTCCCTCGCTTTCCCGTTTCCAGGAGTACGTCAAGGCCGGGAAGATCCACTACTTCCTCTCCGGCAGTGGCGGGGGCCCGGGCCGCGGCGGCGACTCCGGCGGCACTGTCAGCGCGATCACCGCATGGGTCCAGCAGAACTTCACCCAGACCACGATCGGAGGCACGACCGTCTACGACCTGACCAAGCCGAACACGTAGCCGGCCACACACAGCCGACCACGGAAAGTCCAACCGCCGGGGCCTGCGGGCAGATCAAAAAATCATGATCGCCCACTCCCCCGCCTGCTACGACGCCCAGGTCGGACAGGTGGGTGGGGAGATGCAGGTGAGGACATCCCATCTGGTGGGTACTCGATGGATACGAGCAGATGCCAGAAACGGTCGGAATCCCAACATCCAGCTAGATGATCTTTATCACGAGTGTCCGACGTGATCCACCCACCAGGGTGGAGGTAAACCCAGTTGTGACAGGTCATTGCGGGCTCATGGTCCGAAACCCGAATTCAACTGCACGTTGTTAGGCTTCGGGACTGCCGGTCCGGCCGAACCCGGCTGGTATCCGGCCGGCCGAAGGCAACGCGGCATGATCGCGTCGCATTGCCGGGGCCAGGAGCCACCAGTCCTTACGATCATCGGCGCCACCCCGGGAGGTCTGGGATGTCAAGACCGCGAGTGCTGGGTGTCGTGCTGGCCGGGGGTGCGGGCAAGCGGCTCGCGCCGCTCACCGCCGACCGGGCCAAGCCGGCCGTTCCCTTCGGCGGCCTCTACCGGCTGATCGACTTCGTTCTGTCGAACCTGGTGAACGCGGGCTACCTGCGGATCTGTGTGCTCACGCAGTACAAGAGCCACAGTCTGGACCGCCACATCACCACCACCTGGCGGATGAGCAACCTGCTCGGCAACTACATCACCCCGGTACCGGCTCAGCAGCGGCTCGGCCCCCACTGGTACACCGGGTCCGCGGACGCCATCCACCAGTCCCTCAACCTCGTCCACGACGACCAGCCGGACATCGTGGTCGTGTTCGGCGCCGACCACGTCTATCGGATGGACCCCCGGCAGATGGTCGACCAGCACCTGGCCGGCGGAGCGGGAGTCACCGTCGCCGGGCTGCGTGTCCCGCGAGCCGCGGGTACGCAGTTCGGCGTGATCCGCCCCGGAGCGGACGGCCACACGATCGACGCCTTCCTGGAGAAGCCTGCCGACCCCCCGGGCCTGCCGGACAGCCCCGAGGAGACGTACGCCTCCATGGGCAACTACGTGTTCTCGACAGACGTCCTGATCGATGCGCTGCGGGCCGACGCGGACGACGACAGCAGCGTCCACGACATGGGCGGAAACATCATCCCGATGCTCGCCAAGGCGGGCGTGGCACAGGTCTACGACTTCACCGCCAACGACGTGCCTGGGGCCAACGACCGGGATCGTGGCTACTGGCGTGACGTCGGCACCCTGGACTCCTACTTCGACGCTCACATGGACCTGTGCGCGGTCGACCCGGTCTTCAACCTGTACAACCGGAACTGGCCCATCCTGACCAACGTCCCGTCCCTGCCGCCGGCTAAGTTCGTCCACGAGCAGCCGGACCGCACCGGCATGGCCCTCAACAGCATCGTCAGCAACGGGGTGATCATCTCTGGTGGCCTGGTGCGTCACTCGGTCCTGTCACCGGGCGTGCGGGTGAACTCGTGGGCACAGGTCGAGAACGCGGTCGTCATGCACAACACGGTGATCGGACGGCGTGCCGTGGTCCGCAACGCCGTCCTCGACAAGAACGTGGTCGTACCCGAAGGTACCCAGATCGGGGTGGACAAGGAGCACGACCGTGCCCGTGGGTTCACGGTGAGCCCGGAGGGTGTGACCGTCGTCGGGAAGGGCGTCACCGTCACCTGCTGACAGCAGGGCGAGCCAGGTCAGACCAGGTCGAGTCCGGATCCACCGGGGTCCGGAGCCCGGTAGGGCCCAGGGCCCAGCCGGGTCACCAACCACATGTCGCCAACCACAAGGGCGGGTATGCGCGTTTCACTGCTGACCAGGGAGTATCCACCGGATGTCTACGGCGGTGCGGGGGTGCACGTCGAGTACCTCGCCCGCGAACTGGCCCAGCTTGTGGACCTGACCGTGCACTGCCAGGGTGCCGACAGGCCGAGCCCGGACGGCATCACGGTGCGTGCGCACCGGCCGTGGGAGCTGCTCGCGGACGCCAGCGAGGTGTTGCGGACGCTGTCGGCCGACCTGTCCGCCACCGCCGCCGCCGCAGACGCCGACCTGGTGCACTCGCACACCTGGTACGCGAACCTCGGCGGGCATCTGGCGTCCCTGCTGTACGCGATACCGCACGTGATGACCTCGCACTCCCTCGAACCGCTACGGCCCTGGAAAGCCGAACAGCTCGGCGGTGGCTATGCGCTGTCGTCATGGTGCGAACGGGTCGCCATCGAGTCGGCCGCGGCCGTCATCGCGGTGAGCAGGGACATGCGCGCGGACGTCCTGTCGGCCTATCCGGCGGTCGATCCGGCCAGAGTGCACGTCATCGGCAACGGGATCGACACCGACGAGTACACCCCGGATCCGGCCACCGACGTCCTCGCCAGGTACGGCGTCGACCCGCAGCAGCCGTCGGTGGTGTTCGTCGGACGGATCACCCGGCAGAAGGGTCTGCCGGTGCTGCTGCGGGCGGCGGCCGAGTTCGACCCGCGGGCACAGCTCGTGCTCTGCGCGGGGGCGCCTGACACCCCCGAACTGCTGGCGGAGGTGACAGCCCAGGTCGACCGGCTGCGCGACACCCGCAAGGGAGTCGTGTGGATCTCGGGAATGCTGGCCAAGCCCGAGGTCATCCAGCTCCTGTCGCACGCGACCGTCTTCGTCTGCCCGTCGGTGTACGAGCCGCTGGGGATCGTCAACCTGGAGGCCATGGCCTGCGGGACGGCCGTGGTCGCCTCCCGGGTCGGCGGCATCCCCGAGGTCGTCGACGACGGGGTGACCGGGCTGCTCGTCCCGCCCGAGAACCCCGCGGCGCTCGCCGAAGCCGTCAACACGCTGCTGGGCGACCCCGTGCGCGCGGACGTGATGGGCCGGCGGGGCCGGGACCGTGCCGTCGCCGAGTTCGGCTGGCAGGCCGTGGCCGAAAAGACCGCCCGGCTGTACGAATCCCTCCTGTCCCCTGCCCGGCTCCGGCCATCCTCCTGACCCTCCGGTCGCGCTCCTGGCTCCGGCTATCGTCCGGGCCTGCCCGGTCCTCACCCCCACCCCTGCGGAACGAACGACGATGGACACATGCCCTTTCTCAGCGACAGGATCTTCGTCGAAGAGATCGACGACGTCCGCTGGCGCCTGTTGGAACCCGTCATCTACGAGGGAAAAGAACAGGTCTTCACCGTGCCGAAGGGGTTTGAGACCGACTTCGCGTCGGTCCCACGCTTCCTCACCTGGCTGGTACCCACATACGGGCGTTACACCAAGGCGGCCGTCCTGCACGACTGGCTGTGGAAACTGGCCGACGCCGGCGACTTCGACCGCGCCGACGCGGACGGGATCTTCCGCCGGGCAATGCGTGAACTCGATGTGGCCTTCTTACGGCGGTGGCTCATGTGGGCGGCGGTGCGGCTCGCCGGCGTCCGGAAATCGGGGCTGTCCACCCTGTGGCGCCCGGGGTTCGGGCAGCTCGCCGCGCTCGTCGCCGTCACCCTTCCCGGTTTTCTCTTCGTCCTGATCCCCGGCTGCGTCGTCCTGACCGCGCTCCTCGTCTTCTACCTCGCCGAATCCCTCGCCTTCCTGCTCCTGAAAATCGGCGGCAGGCGGACATCGACCGGGGAACCGGTAAAAAAGATCAACCCTCCGTCATTCCGGTGGACGCCGTTGTAGAGATTCCGCATCTTCCACGGCCGGTGCGGGACGGCCAGTGGGTGTTCGTGCACCGCGCTTGTCGACCGGGCGTTGCCCGGTGGCCGAACTGCCGTCACCGGCCGGTGGCCGAAGGTGTCGAGAGTCGTCCCATGCGACGACACCTGTTAGCAGTGGCCCTTGCCGCGACCGCTGTGGCCGCGGGACTCGTCCCGGCCGGCACCGCCATCGCCACGCCCAGGGACGCCGGCCCCGACGGATCCGCGGTCACCTTCGCCCTGCTGGGCGACACTCCTTACGGTGACGCTCAGCGCGCTGTCTTCCCGAATCTGGTCGACACCATCAACGCCGATACGGACGTACGCTTCGTGCTGCATGCCGGCGACGTCAAGAACGGCTCGTCCACCTGCGACGACGCCCGCTTCGCCGATCTGGCACAGCTGTTCGGCACGTTCGACGATCCGTTCGTGCTGACACCTGGTGACAACGAATGGACCGACTGCCACCGTACGGCTGCCGGCGGATACCTGCCCACCGAGCGTCTGGACGCGGTCCGTCGGGTGTTCTTCCCGGACCCGGGCCGTACCCTCGGCCGTCACCAGCTGAGGGTGGCGACACAGGCATCCGACCAGCGCCACCGCGAGTACCGCGAAAATGTCCTCTTCACCCGGAACCGGGTCGTCTTCGCCACCGTGCACGTCGTCGGCAGCGAGAACGACCTGGCGCCATGGTCGCAGCTGCCCGGCGGGGACCGGCCGGATCTGCGGCTGGCCGAGTTCGAGGCGCGCAGGGCCGCCGCGCTCGACTGGATCGACACCGCTTTTGCCACCGCCGAGCGCACCCACGCTCCCGGTGTGCTCCTGCTGATGCAGGCCGAGCCCACCGAGACCCCGGGCTTCGCCGAGATCCGCCAGCGCATCACCGAACGGTCGCGCAGCTACGGCAAGCCGGTCCTGCTCGTGCATGGCGACGAGCACATCTACGAGGTAGAACCGGCCTATGCCGGGGTGCCCAACCTGACCCGGCTGGAGACCTTCGGCGACACCGCCACGCAGTGGTTGCGGGTCACCGCGAACCCACGCACACCGAATGTCTTCTCGTGGACGACGCAGACGGTGACAACCACCTGACGGACCGACCGCCAGGTCCGGGAGACCCAGTCCCCGAGTTACTCGGTGGTTAAGTGCCACCGGGTAACGGGTCGGCGACCGCGGAGATGTCACGGAGGACGTGACATTGCCGACTTCCTCAGCCCGAACGGCCTACCGTAGAGCCTTCAGCGGTTCACCGGTGGTAACCCTTGGAAGAGTGACGAACGTTCTCCAGTGGCTCTCCCCGGTCGGACCGACCACGGACACGCCACCTCGCATCCCGGGCTCGGTGCGCCGTACCAGCACGGTTGACGCCCTGTGCCCGGACAACGTCGAAAGCCCGCTCGTGCTCGTCGGCAGGGCCCGCGATCTGCGCACGGCCTCGGACCACCCGACGTCAGAGGGCAATGCGGAGGTCGTGGCCGAGGCCAGCACCCGGGTCACGATCGACTATTTCGGTGGGCGGACGGTGACCGGAGTCCACTGTGATCCGGCGATAGCAGACAGCGACTCACTTCTGGGCGCCCGGGCCGGTGCGGGTTTCCGCACCGCGCTGGACCAGGCTATGCCACGCCTGACCGCCGAAGGTACCCTGCTCGGGCTGCTTCTCGACGAAGTACCCGTGGTCACACTGATCTCGGGTTCGGCCATCGCCCGCGCGATCGGAAAGCAACCGACGACCGCCACCATGCCACCCGTCAACGTCTGTGCCGGCTGGGTGGCCGGCGGCAAGATGGACGTCGCCAACCGTGAAGATCGATCCGCTCTCATGGGCAGGGGAGCGACCGCTCCACCGCTGGACGACAGCAGCGATCCGTTGGGCTGGCACGTGACAGCGCCGCTCCCGCCGGGGAGCATCCGGCGACGGCGCAGGATCGACGTGTCACCCGGGCCGCAGCCGGGCGAGGCCGTGGTAGAAGGGCTCTTCAGGGACACCTACTGCGAGCCGGACGGCTCGGAGTCGATCATCCACGAATATGCCGTCAACGCCACGGTCGACCTCGCCACCGGGACAGTCCGCTCAACGGATGCGACACCCCATGTCCTGCCGGGTCCGGACTGCCCGCTCGCCGTGGCGAGCGTCAGCCGCGTGGTCGGTCAGCGTCTGGTGGGACTGCGCGACGGGCTACGCACCGCCCTGACCGGACCGACGACCTGCACCCACCTCACCGACCAGCTCCGTGCGCTCGCCGACGTTCACGCCCTGCTCCCGCTGCTGTCCTAGCTGACCAAAGAGCGCGCGATCATGGGTTTTTCGTGCGCTTGGAGGCCCTGCGGACAGAACCTAGCGGTCAGCGCGGGCCGTCATCGACGACCGGTTACCAGACCGAGAAGCCCGGTTGCCGGACCGAGAAGCATCGTTTCCGCCGCGACAGAAGTTCATTCACCCGTCCGCTGATCGTGGCCTTTACCCGATAGAAATCAACACCGTCCGCTCGATAGAGATGACGGGCTCATCTCGTTGCCCACGCATTGTCGGCCAGGAGCCCGTTCATAGATCATTCTTGCCCTTCGCCCCGTGCGGGCTCACCTTCGCCTCCGGCACACCCGGCGGCTCCACCACCGCGGTGGCCGTCTCCGACACCGGCAATCCCGCCGATCGGGTGAACCTCAGCGTCAGCCCCGGCCGGATCGACCCGACCAACTCGGCCTTCAACACCAACCGCAAGCCGCTGGTCGGCAAGTCCTACTTCAACGGCGGCCATGAACTCGACCGCGAGCGCGGCGAGCGCATCGTAGTGGCGGTGGTAGCCGTACCGCTGCCGCAGGGTGCCCCAGTCGTTGAACTCCGCAGCCTCCGCGATCTCCGTCGAATCCGGGATCCTGGAGTCGAACACGTGCAGGCCGGTTTCCTTTGCGGACCGGGCCAGATAATCGGCCGTCTGCCGGTGCAGCGAGACGCTCGCCCGATACTTGCTGATGACAAGGCCGACGGCGGGGATGGGGCGGTCCACGCTCATGGCGAACTTCTGGATCCTGGACCGTATCTGCGGAATTCCGTACGTGGACATGACGTCCGGAATCGTCGGGACGATATAGCCGTGCGAGATTCGCAGCCCGTTCAGGGTGAGCACGCTGAGGTTCGGCGGGCAGTCCACAAGGATGTAGTCGTAGTCATCGGCGACCTTCTCGATCTGCCGGTGCAGCAGCTCGACCGGATTGTGGACGAGGCCCCCGGCTGGCGGCAACAGCCTGTCCTGCAGGTCGATGAGGTCCAGCGAGGAGGCCAGCATGTCGACCTGCGTGACGCTTCCCACCGGGGAGACGTCCCGCTGCAACGCCAGGTCGATGTCGAAGAGGCTCCCGGCCGGCCCCGGGTCCACCGCGTCGCGGAAGAGCGTCGCAAGCGTCCGGCCCGAATCGTTGAGCTCCTGCCAACGCACTTCGCCGATCATGAAAATGGTCAGGTTCGTCTGCGGGTCCAGATCGATGATCAGTACCCGCTTGCCATGCTCCCCCGCCAGGATCTCCGCCAGTGCCGCGGTGATCGTCGTCTTGCCGACGCCTCCCTTGAGGTTGATCGTCGAGATGATGTGCGCCAACGTTGTTCCCCCGCCTACCCTCACCGGCACGGGGCCGTCGCGGTGAGATCTCCGACCAGATGATCTGACACGATAGCGTGCACCACCGATCATGATGACAGCCCGGGACGTGCCTATGAGCCGACATCCGCACCGTCTTCGACCCTCCGGTCACGCGCAGAATCAGCCCGATCGCGGATTCGCCACCTCTAGGATGGCGGATCCACGATCGTCCTGCGCCGGCTGACCTTCGGTTCGATCCGGCGGATCATGTACGCGGTCAGTGCCAGCACGACGACACCCACCCCCACGCCCGCGAGAACGTCGAGGAGCCAGGTGGTCCTACTGTGGTCCCACAGCGGGTCCGGTGGATCGCCCCGGGGCCCCACGCGGCCGAGCTTGGCGACCGCGTTGAGGTCCGCGGTCGAACCCAGTGCGGCAAAACCCCAGCGAGCCGGCGCGATCCAGCTCACCTGTTCCAGCATGGGTCGTCCCACCGCCGACACCAAGCCTCCGGACAGCACGAGCTGGGCCATGGTGACCAGCACGAGTACGGGCATGGTCTTGTCGGCGTTGTCCACCAGCGTCGACACGAGCAACCCGATCATCATCGACGACAGCGCTGCCACGATCACCGCGATCAGACACTCCGCAAGCGGTGACCCGAGCAGTACGGCATCGGCCGGTAGGCGCCCCAGTAAGCCGATCAAGGTGAACACCACGCACTGGCAGGTGGTGATCCCGGTTAAAACCACGATCTTCGAACCGAGGTAGGCGGTGCGCGACAGGCCGATCGTGCGCTCACGCCGGTAGATCGGCCGCTCCTTGACGATCTCACGCACGGAGTTCGCCATCCCCATGAAGCACGCGCACAGCACGAGCACGACCAGCACCTTGGTCGCGTCCGGGTTGGGTTCCCGCAGCGCCACGAGACCGTCCTTCGCCGGGATGACCCGTGGGATGATCCCGAGCAGGAACGGGAACGCGAGGATCAGCCGGAGATAGGAGCGATCGGCGAACACAACCCGCAGGTACCGCCTGATCAGCGTCGACAGCTGCGCCGACACCGGCTGCTGGCGGATACTCGGCAGCAGCGCGGGCGGACGGCGCACGACCGGCGCGACAACGGCGGACGGGACGTAGTACTCGGACGCGCGGAAGCGGGCGGCGAGAACGTCACCCGGGGTCGCCTCCAGCTCCCGGAAGACGGCCACGAACTCCTTGAAGTCCTTCTTGCCGAAGAACCGCAGCGCGCCCGCGCTCGGACCGAAATAGGCCACGTGGCCACCAGGAGCAAGCACCAGCAGGTAGTCACACAAATCAAGGAACAAGACACTATGAGTGACTACAATCACCGTGCGGCCCTCGCCCACGGCGCCGTCCCCGCCGTCGCTGCCGCGGGCGAGCCCGTGAAGTGCCTCCATCACCGACTGATCGTTCGCCGGATCGAGGCCGGAGGTGGGCTCGTCCAGGAACAGCAGGGTCGGACGGGTCAGCAGCTCCAGAGCAACGCTGGTCCGTTTGCGCTGCCCTCCCGACAGCCTGCTCACCGGCGTGTCGGCATGGTCACGCAACCCGAGCTGGGTAATGACATCAGCGACCCGGCTGCGCCGCTCGTCCGCTGTCGTGTCCGCGGGAAAGCGCAGCTCAGCGCCGCACTCCAGGGCCTGACGGACGGTGAGCTGGCCGTGCAGCGGGTCGGCCTGCGGGACATAACCGATCCGGCGACGCAGCTCGTCGTATTCGGCGTAGAGATCCCGACCGGCGTAGCGGACCACGCCGGCATCTGCCGGGCGGAACCCGGTGAGTGCGTTGAGTAACGTCGACTTGCCCGCACCGCTCGAACCGACCACACCGAGCAACGACCGGGCCGGCAGGCGGAACGTGACGTCGTGCATAAGCTGCTTGGCGCCGGCC
>NZ_CAAAFR010000021.1:0-38443 GCF_900634745.1 Protofrankia symbiont of Coriaria ruscifolia | reverse complement strand
CCGTTGACGAACGTACCGTTGGCCGATCCCAGATCGACGACCTCGACGGCGACGCCAGCCGTGCCGTCACCGCCACCCGTACCGTTGCCACCCGTACCGTTACTGCCCGCAACGTCGCCGACCCTGCGCTGGGGACCGATCCGGAGCTGGGCATGGTGCCGAGAGGCGAGTAAGTCGTCCACGACCACGTCGTTGTCCTGGGAACGGCCCAGCATCATCCGTCCTGGACGCAACCGGTGGACCTTGTGGTCGTTACCCACCACCGGATGCTGGAACGTCACCGAGTCGTCGCCAGCCGCACCAGCCCGGCCTGCTCGCCCGGCAGGCGAACCAGGGGCGCCGCCAGCACCGGCAAGCGCGGTCAACGGGTCACCCGGTGAGTCCAGGCGGCCCGACGGACCCGGGAGGGGCTCAGAGCACGGGACGAGAATGACCTCCGGCCCGTCCACGGCGCCCAACCGGATCCGGACCTGCCCACCGCGCGCGGTGACGTCGACGTTGCCCACCCGCCTGCCGTCACGCCACAGACCGTTCGCGCTGGTGTCACGCACCAGCCAACCGTCTGCGCCCGACTCCAGGACCAGGTGCCGTCGTGACACGCGAGGGTCGACGATGACGACGTCGGCCTGACGCGCCCGCCCGACCACGTATGGTCCACCGCCCGAAAGGACGACCTGACCGTCCGGGGTGTTGACCTGCAGCGCGCTCCCGTCCACCTACGTATCTCCCCCCGTGGCCGGAGGTGGCTGCCACCGGACCGTCACCTACCGGCGTCTCTCGCCGGAGAGATCATATCTGCCGCATCCACACGGAATCGGGGGTTTTCGCCGAACGGATCGGCCGGCCGCGGTGCGGTCGGTGGCGGTGTGACCAGTGGTACGGCCGGTAATACGGCTGGTGGTGCGGCTGGTGGTGTAGACGGACACCGAATGTCGCCACCTTCACTCGAGTGGCGATCTCCAAGCTGGAGATCAGCCAGCGATGGGAGCATGTACGCTACCCCCGTTCGGGGGAACACTTCGGGAGAATTACGGAGCAGCCCCCTTGTCCGTACTGAAGCGGTTTCACACACTGAAGGCCATTCTTGTCTTTTTTACGACACTGGTCGGACTGGTCGTGTGGTCGCTGCCGGACATAGCGGGCCGGCCCCCGGCGGAGCGGACGGCGTCAACGTCCGCCGTCACCACCGCGGCCAGTACCGCGGCCAGGCCCCCGGGTTTCGGCCGGACCGGCAAGCTCGTGTTCGGTCTCGGGCCCTCTCTCGACAGCGACTCGACCTCACCCGTCGCCGACCAGTTGGGAATGTTCACGACCTGGTACAACAGCCCCAATGACTTCGGTTTCCTCACCGGCTGGTCGAAGGATCTCATTCCGCAGGTCTACGCCGGCGGGCGCGCGATCCATCTCGTCGTGTGGCTCGGCGGAGCCGGCCAGGTCGCCACCGTGCAGACCAGATACGGGCCGGCCTGCGGCCGGGACTACCCGCTGTCGTCGTCATTCCTGAGCGACACCCGCCGACTCGCCCAGATATTCGGCGGTGCGGCGGGCGGGCCGCCGCTGTACGTCACGCTGTTCACCGAACTGCAGACCTACCCGTGCAAGGCCAACACCTGGGCCGCCAACCAGGAGGTGACAAACTACTACCTGAAACTCAAGGACCAGTACGTCGCCGCCATGGGTATCTTCCACTCGCTGGCGCCGAACGCCAGGATTTCCCTCGGCTGGGGTGGCTGGCAGGCCCGCTGGGACGACCCCGCGAAGGGCGGCGGAAAATCGCTGATCGGACATTTCGACGACGTGCTGCGGCAGTCGGACTTCCAGAGCTTCCAGGCGATGGACTCCAAAAACAACGTCGACGACATCCGTAACATGACCCAGATCCTCGGAAAATACGGCCCGGTCATGGTCGCGCACTACAAACCCGATGACGGCTCGGCGGGCACCTGGGCCAACGACCTGCGGGCGGTTTTCACCGACGACTACATACGGCAGGTCACCGGCGCGGGCCTGTTCGCATTCAGCCTGATGGACAGCAAACACCTGACCGCCAGCACCGAATCGCTGCAGCTCGTCCGGAATGCCGCCGCCCGGTACGGCACCCGGACCGGCTGAAGGGCCAAAAGCAGCGCGATCGAGATTTTCTCGAGCCCGGGGTTCCTACCGGGTCCGGGAGGTTCGGGAGGCCCAGGTCACTGAGCCCACCCGGGGCGGGGATGATGGCTGCGGCGCTTTTCGCGTGCCCGGAGATCCCGGGAACGGGGAACGCCGGCGATGTGAGGGAGCATGCAGCGGTTCGACGACCGGTGGGTGGTGTCGGCGAGCGACATCGTCGACGCGCTCGAGTGCGGGCACCGACTCGCGCTGTCACATGCCCACGCGGCCGGGGTGCGACTGGACGATGCCACCACCGGCGAGCCGGTCACGGTCGGTGCAGCGGACGAACTGCTGGTCCGCCACGGCGACGCGCACGAACAGCGGTGGCTCGCGCACCTCGTCGAGGTCTTCGGCGCCGACGCCGTCGCGGTGATCGAACGGCCCGAGGGCAGCCTGGCGGCGCTGGAGACGGCCCGAGAACAGACTCGCGAAGCCGTCACCGCTCGCGCCGCCGTCATCTACCAGGCAGTGCTCTTCGACGGCTCCTTCCAGGGACGGCCCGACTTCCTGATCGCCACGCACCTCGACCCGGTCACCGGCACGCACACCGGTGAGGCCTTACCCGGTCGCTACGAACCGTACGACGCCAAGCTCGCCCGCCACGCCCGCCCCGCCGCGGTGGTGCAGCTCGCCTCCTACGCCCGGGCGCTCCCCGCGATCGGTGTGGCCGCCGCCCGGCGCATCCATCTGTTACTCGGCGACGGCCGGCTGGAATCGTTACGGGTCGAGGACGTCGCGCCCATGGTCGGCCATGCCCGGGGCAGGCTGACCACGCAGCTCGGGCTCGCGCCCGCGATCCCCCGGCCCTCCTGGGGTGATCCCCGGCCCGCGTGTGGGACCTGCGCGTTCGCCGCCCACTGCGAGCAGGGACGGGAAGCCGCCCGCGACCTGTCGCTGGTCGCCGGCCTGCGCACGGATCAGCGGCGCAAGCTGCGGGCCGCCGGCATCACCTCGGTGGAGGACCTCGCCGCCGCGGGTGATGACCAGCGTCCCGCCTCGATGGCACCGGCGACGTTCGCCGGGCTGCGGCTGCAGGCGGAACTGCAGGTCATCCAGGACGCGACCCGCACCGACGACGACCGGACCGGCACCGTGACCGTCCGGGTGGTCGCGCCCGAGGGGCTCGCCTCCCTGCCGGTACCGGATCCGGGCGACGTCTACTTCGACATGGAGGGGGATCCGTACGCGCTGGACAACTCCGGTCTGGAGTACCTGTTCGGCACCGTCACCCTCGACACCGCTGCTGTTGACAGTGCCAGTGCCGCTGCCGGCAGCCCCGCCGACCCTCCGGAGGTCTTCGCCGCCGGCCCTCCGGAGATCTTCCACCCGTTCTGGGCACACGACCGCGCCGGAGAGAAGCGCGCGCTCGAGCAGTTCATTGACTGGGCGCTGCGACGGCTCACCGACCATCCCCGGGCACACATCTACCACTACGCTCCGTACGAGCCGAACGCGCTCAAACGGCTCGCGGCCAGGCACGGCACCCGCGAACAGCAGGTGGACGCCCTGCTCGCCGGGCATCGGCTCGTAGACCTGTACACGGTCGTCCGGCGCAGCCTGAAGATCTCCCAGCGCTCGTACTCGATCAAGTATCTGGAGCCGCTGTACATGCCGGGAGCGCGTGGCGCCGAGGTCAAGACCGCCGTCGACAGCATCGTCGCCTACGAGAACGTCCTGGCTCACCTCGCGGCCGGCGAGCGGGAGGCCGCCGACCACGTCCTCCACGAGATCGCCGAGTACAACCGGGTCGACTGCGTATCCACTCACCGCCTGCACCGCTGGCTGCTCGACCTGCGCACGGCCGAAGGGATCATGCCCGCGCCGGCCGCGGACCTGCTGCCGGACGCCGAGAACACGGCTGCCGACGCACCGCTGGACTCCGATGCGACCGTCGACGCGCTGGTCGCCGGCCTGCCCGAGAACCCGGCGACATGGACGGACGGCGAGCGGGCCCGGGCGCTGCTGGCGGCTGCCGTCGGCTACCACCGGCGCGAGAACAAACCCGCCTGGTGGGAGTTCTTCGCCTGGCTCACCGCCGACCGTGCCGCGCTGGAAGCCGACGACGGCTGCGCCGTCCCGCTGGAATGGACCGTCGTCGAGGGGTGGGTCGCCCCGACCGGGCGGCAGAAGAAGACCCGCCGCAGCCTGCTCATCTCGCTCGACCCCGACCGCACCCATCCGTTCTCCACCGGCGAGCGGGTACGGCTGCTCTACCCGGGCACCATCGGTGATCAGCGTCACGCCGCATCCGGCCCCACCTCCGGTCACACCCGGGACGCCGAGATCGAACGGAGCGAACCCGACAGGTTGCTCGTCCGGGAGAGCACGGCACCGGAGGACACCACCGCCGATCTGCCGCTGGCAGTGCTACCAGGTCCGCCGGTGCGTCCCGAACCCAAACCGGCGACGATCGCCGAACTCGCGCGGACGGTGGTCGCGACTCTGCCTTCCCCGCGGCGGGCTGACGCGGATCTGCCGGGCGGACCAGCCATGGACCTGCTGCGCCGGCACCCGCCACGGCTGCTGGGACAGCCCGCCCAGCACGCCGGCCTGCCGGATCCGGCCGAGCACGGTGGGGACCTGATCGCCGCCGTGCTCGCCGCCGTCGACGCCCTGGACAACTCCTACCTCGCGGTACAGGGACCGCCCGGCGCCGGCAAGACCTACCTTGCCGGACGGCTGATCCGTCACCTCGTCGAGACAGGACGCGCCGTCGGTGTGTGCTCGACCAGCCACAAGGCGATCGAGAACACCATGCTCGCCGCGACCGGCCCCACTGCCAGTCCAGCGTCCGCCGCCGGTCCGGCATCCACAAACGGCCCGGCATCAACCGCCGGGAGCATCGCCGCGGCGAAGAAGCTGCGCTCCGGTCACAAACCCGACCCGGACACGCCGTGGGACACCCCGCGCGACATCCGGGCGCTGGCGTCCTGGCGTGCCGCGCATCCGGACGGGCACCTCGTCGGCGACACCGCGTGGGCATTCGCCAATCCGGCGCTGCGCGCGGAACCGTTCGACGTAATGATCATCGACGAGGCGGGGCAGTTCGCGCTCGCCGATACCCTGGCCGTGGCGGGCGCCGCGCGCAACCTCGTCCTGCTCGGCGACCCCCAACAGCTCCCGCAGGTCGTCGCGGGAATCCACCCGGACGGCGCGGACGCCTCCGCCCTGTCCCACCTGCTCGGCGAGGACGAGATCATACCGGCCGAGTTCGGCTACTTCCTGGACCTCACCCGGCGGATGCACCCGCAGGTGTGCGCACCGGTGTCGGCGCTGGCCTACCGGGGGCGCCTGCACGCCCATCCGGTCGCCGCCGGCCGCCGCATCGACGGCCTCCAGGCGGGTCTGTATCTGCACGACGTGGTCCACCACGGCAACACCACCCGGTCCGACCCGGAGGTGGACACCGTCCGTGACCTGCTCAGGGGCATCCTCGGCCGCCGCTTCGTCGACGGCGGCACCGAACGCGTCCTGCGCGCCTGCGACGTGCTGGTGGTCGCCCCCTACAACCGCCAGGTACGCGCGATCGAGCACGCTCTGGGCAAGGCCGGTGTTCACGGGGTCCGGGTCGCGACGGTGGACCGCTTCCAGGGCCAGGAAGCGCCTGTGGCGATCATGTCGCTAACCACGTCCAGCGCGGCCGAAGCCCCGCGCGGGCTGGAATTTCTGCTCTCACGCAACCGGATGAACGTCGCGCTGTCCCGAGCGCAGGTGCTGGCCGTCCTGGTGATGTCACCGGCGCTGCTGGATGCCGCTCCCCGGACGGTGGACGAGCTGCGCCTGCTCGCGGGCCTCGTGCGGCTGCGGGCCGGCGCCCGGACCGACCTCACCGGACAGGTGACCGCGCCCGCCGAGTGACCGTGCCGAACGAGTGGGTGGTCGTACCGGATGAGCAGGCATGGGGCAATGAACTACACCATTACTACAGAAGTTATCGTTTTTCGGTAACAGATCCGCCGTATCCGCTGTATCAGCAGTGACGTAGGCTCCTGCCGGTCCGATGCGTTACGGGACGTCCACGTAGATCGCTCGTATCGGCTCGAGGAGATGCCCGTGACCACCACCGAGATCAGTGCCGGCGTCAGGACCGCCCCTGGTGACGCCGGCTCGACGCCGATGCCGACGCCGGGGCTGGGGCTCGGGCCGGGGTCGCCGGAGGCGCTCCCGGCGAGGATACGACGGTGGCCCGTCGCCCTGGCCGTCCTCGTCGCGTTCTGCGCGTTGTCCGCGTTGCTCTTCCGCGACGGCTGGACCGATCTGGGAACGACCGTCTACGGCGGCGGTGACGCCGTGTTGTTCTCCTGGTACCTGGGGTGGATACCGTACGCGCTCGCTCACGGGCTGAACCCCTTTGTCACTCAGTTACTGAACGTGCCGGACGGCGTCAATATCATGTGGAGCACCGGCGTGCCGCTGCTCGGTGTGCTGGCCGCGCCGATCACCGTGCTGGCCGGTCCGCTGGTGGCCTTCCAGGTGCTCACGACCCTGGCGCCCGCGCTGTCGGGCTGGGCGATGTTCCTGGCGATGCGCCGCTGGACGGCCGCGCTGCCGGCCACCGTCGCCGGGCTGCTCTACGGCTTCAGTCCATACATGATCGGCGCCTCCTACGGGCACCTGCACCTGTCGTTCGTGCCCTTTCCCCCGATCCTGCTGCTGCTCATGGACGACCTGCTCGTCCGGCAGCGCAGCACCCGGCGGACCGGCGTCCTGCTCGGTGTGGCCGTGGCCGCCCAGGCGCTGGTCAGCGAGGAGGTGCTGGCGACCTCGGCGGTGGTCACGGTCGTCGCCGTCGCCATCCTGTGCCTACAGTATCGGGACCAGATCCGGATCCGCGCGGCCGCCGCCGTGCGCGGGCTCGCCGTCTGCGCCGGCGTCGCCACGGCCCTGCTGGCCTGGCCGCTGGCCACCCAGTTCTTCGGCCCGCAACGCGTCCACGGTTCGATCCAGCCGCCGGACGTCGCCGTCTCCGACCTGCTCACGTTCGTCACGCCCACGCCCCTGCAGGCGCTCGGGCCGGACTTCGCCGTGCGCGAGAGCCTGACGTTCACCGGCAACGCGGTGGAGGTCAGCGGCTACCTCGGCCTGCCCATGCTGGCCCTGCTCGCGTTCATAGCGGTGCGGTTGCGCCGCAACCGGCTGGTGGCCCTGTGCGCGCCGCTGTGCGTCGCCGTCGCCGTCCTGTCGCTCGGCCCGCATCTGCACGTCGGCGGGCACAACACGGGCATCCCCCTGCCGTGGCGTGTGCTGGAGCTGGGGCCGGTCCTGCACAACGCGCTGCCGTCGCGGCTGTCGCTCTACCTCGTGCTCGCGGCCGGCATCATGATCGCGGTATGGCTGGACCAGGCACGCCCGCCCCGGATCCGCGCTGTCACCGCCGGTGTGTCCGTCACCGCCCTGGTTCCGCTGCTGCCGGCCACGCTGCTTGCCTTCTCGGCGGCCACCCCGTCCTTCTTCACCGGCTCGCAGGTGAAGAAGGCCCTGCCGGAGGGGTCGACCGCGCTTGTCGTGCCCTATCCGTATCCGCAGCAGAACGTGGCGATGCTCTGGCAGGCACAGGCCGGCTTCCGTTTCGCCATGCCGGGTTGCTACTGCACTGTCCCCGACCGTAATGGACGCTCCAGCTTCCACCCGGAGGTGGACCCGCTCAACTCGGCCCTCATCGCGGTCGCGACCGGTAGTACCACCGCGGACGCCGCGCTGCAGCAACCCGGGCTACAGGCCACCTTCGACCGCTTCGGCCTCGACGCGGTCGTCCTCG
Source organism: Protofrankia symbiont of Coriaria ruscifolia (assembly GCF_900634745.1). Classification (NCBI taxonomy): domain Bacteria; kingdom Bacillati; phylum Actinomycetota; class Actinomycetes; order Frankiales; family Frankiaceae; genus Protofrankia; species Protofrankia symbiont of Coriaria ruscifolia. The sequence goes on along the minus strand of NZ_CAAAFR010000021.1, from coordinate 30,531 downwards.
GCCAGAGCGACCACCACGACGAACTGGTGAGGCTGCTGACCGCGCTGGCCGGTCGTCCCGGACGCCACGTCGACGGCGTGGACCTGTGGCCCATCGGCATGCCCTAACGTCGAACACGCCGGGCGGGACGCGGGTGGGCCGGGACCGATAATTCGTGCTATTTATGATCATGAATGGAGATCGAGTGGCAGAGATCAAGGTGACCGTGGACCGGGTCGTGACGGCCGCGCCGGCCACCGTCATCGAGGCGCTCGGCGACTACAAGGGCGTCCGGGCCGAAACCTGGCCAGAAACGATCACAGACTACGAGGTGCTGGAGGGCGGTACCGGCGCGGGCACCCGGATCCGCTACCGGCTGCACGCGACCCGCCGCCGCATCCGCAACGTCGAGGCGGTCGTGTCCGCACCCGAACCCGGTCGCAGCCTGGCTGAAGCCGACCAGAACTCCTCCCTGCGGACCGTGTGGACGGTGCAGCCGGCGGGCTCAGGGACGACCCGGGTGTCGGTGGAGACGAGCTGGGCCGGAGCGAGCGGCATCGGCGGATTCTTCGAACGCACCTTCGCGCCGATCGGCATCCGCAAGCTGTACAACGGTGTCCTCGACAAGCTCGAGCCCCGGCTGGGCTGATCCACACAGCTGATCCACACAGCTGATCCACACGGCTGGTCCACACAGCTGATTCACGCGCTGCTTTGCGCAGGTGCTCGAAGTGGTCGGAGCATCGCGACATGGACGGCAGAGACGGCAGGAACGGGACGGCCGGTCGCAGGCTGCCGGCCCGAGGGCTCGCCGGGCTCACCGGAGCGATCCCGGCGTTCGCATTCCCGGCACCGGGGATGCGGGTACTCGGTTTCGTCGGGCTCGTACCGCTCATGCTGGTCGTCCGCACGGCGTCGACCAGGCGGGAGGCAGCCGTACGGGCCTGGTGGGGCGGCACCGGGTTCTTCGTGGCGGCCTGCTACTGGCTGGCTCCGAACACCGGTCCGTTCCTGCTCATACTCACCGTGCTGCTGGGCGCGACCTGGACGCTGTGGGGGATCTCGGTCTGGACGGCCCTGCGCCAGCCTCCCTCGACGCGGACGCTCGCATGGGCGCTGCTGGTCGTGCCGTCGGCCTGGGTGGTCGGCGAGTTCCTCCGATCATGGCAGGGGCTCGGGGGGCCGTGGGCGCTGCTCGGCGCAAGTCAGTGGAACAGCCGGCCGGTGCTGGCGCTGGCCTCGCTCGGCGGAGTGTGGTTGCTCAGCTTCGTGCTGGTCGCCGTCGGGCTGGCGCTGGCCGCGGCGGGGATCCCGGGCGCACCGGCCCGCGGAAGGATCGTCGCGGGCCTGGCCGCAGCCGGGATCGTCGTCCTCGCCGCCGGCGGCGCGGCGATGCTGGGCTCAGCTCCCCCGGCAGCTGGGACGCTGCGCCTGGGCGGTGTCCAGCCAGGCGTCATCCACACCGTCGAACCGCGGTTCACCGCCAGCGAGACCGCCACCCGACGCCTCGCCGGCACCGGTGTGAATCTGGTCGTCTGGGGTGAGAGCAGCGTCGGTTTCGACCTCGCCGACGATCCCGCCCACCTGGCCCGGATCGAGGCGGCCGCCCGCGCGGTCGGCGCCGACATCCTGGTCAACACCGACGCCCGCCGAACCGGAACCCTTGGCACGCCACATGATCCATCGGCCCCACACAGTTCATCAGGAGGTCCACCAGGCTCCATGAAAGGGCTGGCCGGCGGCCTGCGGCGGACACGTCCGCATGGTTCATCCGGTCCACCAGACCCGTCGCCGCCAGGCAACGGGATCTACAAGACGGCGGTCCTGGTCGGCCCGGACGGACCGCACAGCCGTTACGACAAGATGCGCCTGGTGCCGTTCGGCGAGTACATCCCGCTGCGGCCGGTGTTCGGCTGGCTGACGTCGGTAACCGAAGCGGCCACTGAGAACCGTCGAACGGGTGATCGGCTCACCGTCATGCAGACGGCGGGCGTGCGGTTCGGGACGTTGATCTGCTTCGAGTCGGCCTTTCCCGACCTGGGACGCAGGCTCGCCCGGATGGGCGCGGAAATGATCGTCGTGCAGTCGGCGACGTCGACCTTCCAGGGCAGCTGGGCGCCCGACCAGCACGCGAGCCTCGCCGCGCTGCGCGCCGTCGAGTCGGGACGCCCGGTCGTGCACGCCACCCTCACCGGTGTTTCCGCCGTCTTCGACGCCTCCGGACGTGAGCTCCTCCGTCTCGACACCCACGAACGCGGCCCCTACCGCACCGACGTACCGCTAACGACCAGGCAGACCCTCTACGACCGGTTCGGAAACTGGGTCCCGACCGGTTCGCTCATCGCGCTGTCCGCCGCCGGCATCACCGCCGGGCTGCGCGCCATACGGCGGTCACGACGCCTGAATGTTGCTCAGATCGCCGGTGCAAGCTCGGTGAAGGCAGCCGACACCCGGCAGGGCAACGGATCGGTTGCCGAGCGAGTTACTGGAGCGGGTTGGTCCATTTCAGGTTGGGAAACCTGGCGAAGTCGGTGTCGTTGGAGTGCATCTCCCCTTGGTGCTCGATGGCATAGGCGGCCAGCTGGACGTCGGTGGTCAGATTTCCCGCGGTGCCGATCTCTGCGAGGAGCTCGAGGGCGATGCGCAGGTGTTCAGTACCTGGCACGAGAAGATCGACGTTGGGTTGCGCGAGCCAATCGCGCACGTACGCGACGGCATCGTTGACAGCCAGGGGCGATTGGAGTATCCGAGCATTTGTGGCGATCCGCAGGAAGCCGAACAAGGCGGGCTGGGTCAGGCCGACACGGGCGGGACTGTTGATCGTCCGCTCCCACCACGCGTGCGCGCGGGGGTGCTGCGGGAAGCCGGAGATCACCGCGTAGAGCAGCAGGTTGACGTCAGGAACGATCATGAGCCACGCCGTGCGTTGTCGAGGATCGCCTCGTCTTCCAGCTCGTCGGCCAGCTGGTTGAACCCGGACGGATCGAAGCCCGGCCGTACGGCCGACTCGTGCGGCGTCAGGTGGTACGGCTCCCGCCGAGCGACGCGTGGCGCCAGAGCACGCCGCAGCGCGTCGTTGACGATCTGTTTCATCGGACGATGTTCGCGATGGATGGCCTCCTCGACCAGCCGGGCAACATCATCATCGAGAGTCAAGGTGGTCCGCATGTTGGATATCGTGATGCCTTCAAATTGATGCGTCAAGATGCCTCCACTCGCCTGTCGGTGCATGGAAGCGTCCTGTAGGTCCGCTCATCAGGCTGTCCGCCTCGGCGTCACCGCTGGACCGCATACCGTACGGCTGTCAGGTCGTCCGCAAGGAGCATCGGTATGAACGATCAGGCTCCGGGCCTGGGGGCCCCACATCCGACGCCCCTGCATCCGGGGGTTCCGCGGCTTCCCTCGCCGGTCGAGGAGCTGGACGACGACCGGTTCGCCCGGTACGGGGTCCGGGTGCTGCTCAAACGCGACGATCTCATCAGCCCCGCGATACCGGGCAACAAGTGGCGCAAGCTGAAATACAACCTGGTGGACGCCTCGGCGTCGGGAACATCGACGATCCTGACCTTCGGCGGAGCGTTCTCCAACCATATCCGGGCGACAGCCGCCGCCGGGGAGCTTCTCGGTCTCACCACCATCGGTGTGATCCGCGGCGAGGAACACCTGCCGCTGAACTGGTCGCTCTCGGTCGCCGCCGCCCACGGGATGCAGCTGACCTACCTGGACAGGTCGACGTATCGCCAGAAACACGAACCGGACGTGCTCGCCGACCTGCGGACGCGCTTCGGTGATTTCTTCCTGCTGCCGGAGGGCGGCAGCAACCCGGCCGGGGTCCGCGGCTGCGCCGAGATCCTCGACGAGGTCGAGCCGCATGTCGACGTCGTCTGCTGCGGCTGCGGCTCGGGCGGCACACTGGCCGGTATGGCGGCGAGCCTGCGGCCGGGCCAGCAGGCCATCGGATTCTCCGCGCTGAAAGGCGGCCGGTTTCTCCGGGACGTCGTCGGCGATCTCCAGCGCGCCGCCTTCGGGCGGTCCACCGACAACTGGCGCATCGACTGCGACTTCCACTTCGGCGGTTTCGCACGCAGACCACCGGATCTCCAGCGGTTCATCGACGACTTCGCCGGGCGCCACGGCATCGGCCTCGAGCCGGTGTACGTCGCGAAGATGATGTACGGCCTGTTCGACCTGGTGCGCCGCGGCACGATAAGCCCCGGCGCCACGGTCCTGGCCGTCGTCACCGGACCAGACGATCATCCGGTACCAGCCGGTCATCCGGTATAGGTCTGCCGCGGTCGCGTGGTCAGGACGACTCCCCTCGGCTACTCGCCGCAGGTGGCCGGGTGGCCGGGCGGCCGGTCGGTCTCCCGGCCGGCGAGGCTCCCCCCGAATGCAGATGAGATCACTTGCAGATACGATCACTTCCGCGAACGGCGACGGCAGCACCCATCCGCGGTCGCCCACCTGCAGGTGGCCGTCGGCGGGCGACCGCTGGCGGGCGGCGAAATCACCGCGCCGGCCCGGGTCACAGAACCTCAGCCGCGGGACATACCCGTGTCGCGCTGCGGACACCGACCCGCACTGTTTCGGTCACGGCTGGGCGTGGTTCACTCGTCACGCTCGCAGGTGGGTGTTCCCAGTCGGCGCGCCGCGGGCCTGGGGGTCAGGTGGGTGAGAACGAACACGCGGACGTCGTGGTTGTCGGCTCGGGATTCGGTGGCGCGGTAACCGCCTACCGTTTCGCCGAAGCGGGCCACAGCGTCGTCCTGCTCGAGCGGGGAAAGGCATATCCGCCGGGGTCGTTCGCCCGCTCGCCGGCCGAAATCACCGCGAACTTCTGGGATCCGAGCGAGGGGCGGCACGGCCTTTTCGACGTCTGGTCCTTCGCCGACTTCGAGGCGGTCGTCTCCAGCGGTCTGGGCGGCGGCTCGCTCATCTACGCCAACGTCCTGCTCCGCAAGGACGAGAAGTGGTTCGTTCGCGACGCGCCCGCCGGCGACGGTTACGAGAGCTGGCCGATCAGCCGGGCCGACCTGGAACCGCACTACGCGACCGTCGAAACAATGATGGACGTACAGCGCTTCCCCAAGGGGCAGCCGCGTTACCAGATCTCCCGCCGGACCGAGCTGTTGGAACAGGCCGGGAAGCGGCTGGGATACATCGCCGAGCAGCCGCCGTTGGCGGTCACGTTCGGGGTCGGCGGCAACGCGCCGATACCGGGGGCGCCCATCGGGGATCCGACCTACGGCAACATCCACGGCCGACCGCGGATCACCTGTGTGCTGTGCGGCGAGTGCGACCTCGGCTGCAACTACGGCAGCAAGAACACCCTGGACCACACCTATCTTTCCGCCGCGGCGCACCATGGCGCGGCTCTGCGCGTCCACCACGAGGCCCGTTCGATCACCCCACGTGACAACGGTGGATACGCAATCGGCTACGTGGTACACACGCCTGGCGACACCACTGCCACAACAATCACACAACAGACGATCACCTGTGATCGCCTCGTCCTCGCCGCTGGCACGTTCGGCACCACCTACCTGCTGCTTCGCAACCGCGCCGCACTACCCGGGATCTCCCGGATGCTCGGGCAGCGCTTCAGCGGCAACGGCGACCTGCTCGGTTTCGTCGGTGGGGTGCCCGGCGAACCCCTGGGCAGCACGCACGCACCGGTCATCACCACCGCCGTGCGTGTCCCCGACGGCGTCGACAGCCGCGTAAACGGCCATGCCGGCGGCGGTACGGGCGGCGGCGGCGACCGTGGCTGCTACATCGAGGACGCCGGTTATCCCGGTTTCGCCGAATGGCTCGTCGAGGCGGCCCAACTGGACAGCGGGGCGTCCCGGATCGTCAGCACGGTCTATGATCTGATCCGCTCCCGCCTCACCGGCAGGCCGTCACACCAGATCGGCGCAATGGTCGGCCGGCTGCTCGGCTCGGGGAAGACATCCGCCGGATCGATGCCCCTGCTGGCTATGGGGCGTGACATCCCCGCGGGCAGGATGTCGGTACGCGACGACTACCTGCAGATCGAGAACTATCCGGCGGACAACCGGCCATATTTCGAACGCCTCGGGCAGATCATGGCCGACCTTGCCGAGGCAATGGGCGGGGAGTTCCACCAGAATCCGCTGACCCTGCTTTCGCGGGTCATCACCGTGCATCCCCTCGGTGGTGCGTCCATGGGTACCGACGTCACCACCGGAGTAATAGACGGATGGGGCGAGGTGTTCGGCCACCCCGGTCTGTACGTCGCCGACGGCGCCGCCATGCCCGGACCGGTCGGGGCGAACCCGTCACTGACCATCGCGGCCTTCGCCGACCGGCTCGCAGAACATGCCCTGGAGGCCGACCGTGCCCCCGCAACCAGCCGCGTCCCGGAAGCCACCCACGCACCGGAGGCCAACCCCGTCCTGGAGGCACAGTCATGACCGGTCCCACGGGCCTGGAGTTCACCGAGAAGATGAAGGGTTTCGTCGCCCTTGACGAAACCGACCCGCAGCGTGGATACGACCGGGGCAGGGCGGACGGAAATACGCTTGCGTTCCATCTCACCATTCGCACCGAGAACGTGGACGCCTTCGCCGCCGACCGGCTGCGGGAGGCCACCGCCAGCGGCTACGTCCACTGCGACGCGTTGGGCGGAAAACGCCCGGTCGGCAACGGCGTCTTCAACCTGTTCGTCGGTGACGCACCCGGGCGCCGGCGAATGCTCTACCGGCTGCCGTTCAGTGACGCGGCCGGGCACCCTCTTACGCTCAGCGGATTCAAGGACGTCCACGACGATCCCGGATTCGACCTGTGGCGGGACACCTCGACGCTCTACACACGCATCTTCGCCGGGCATGTGGACGCCGCCGGCGAACCGGCCGCCCGGATCGTCGGCGCCGGCATCATCACCATCCACATCCCGGATTTCCTGTGGCAGCTCACGACGTTCCGGACGTCCGGTCCGGCCGGTAACGCCACTGCGGGCCTGGTGAGGTTCGGCCGGCTGTTCCTCGGCGATCTCTGGGAGGTCTACGGCGCTTCCCTGCAAGTGGGAAAGGCCGAGACCAGCGGAAACGGGGACGGGACCCGATGACCGACACCCCGCCCCGGCCCACCGACGACAGCGAGCGCGCGCTCGGTTTCGTGCGGGCCTCCATGTCCCGCTGGCTGTCACCCACACTGCTGCTCGGCACCGCCGTCCGCGTCTGTATAAGCGGAGTGCTCGGTTCCTACGCCGACAAGCGGGAGGAGATGGCGGCGTTACCGGCCGCACCCGCGACCGATCTGTCGGACGCGGCCGAGCTGTGGTTCGACTACGTCAGCGACCTCGGCGACGGATTCGACTCGACGTACACGATGGCCTCGCTACTTGCCGCGCCAGGCCTGGACCTGGCCGGTTCGCCGGCCCCGCAGGGCCGGCTGCTGGTGATGGGCGGCGACCAGTGTTACCCGACGCCGAGCATCACCGATTATGAGAACAAACTGATCGGCCCCTACCGGGCGGCGCTTCCCGCAACGGCATCGCCCGCAACGGCATCGCCCACAACGGCACCCGGACCCGACGGGCAGCCCGAGCAGCCGAAACTGTTCGTCGTCCCCGGCAACCACGACTGGTACGACGGACTCACCGCCTTCATGCGGGTGTTCTGCCAACGCTCCAACATCGGCGGCTGGCGCACCGAGCAGACCCGCAGCTACTTCGCTGTGAAATTGCCGCACCGGTGGTGGCTGCTGGGTATCGACATCCAGTTCGACTCCTACATCGACGACCCCCAGCGCCGGTACTTCCTCGACATCGCCGAGCAGATGCAGGCCGGCGACGCGGTGATCCTGTGCTCGGCGAAGCCGAGCTGGATCAGCGCGGCCGAGGGGAACGCCGAAGCGTTCGCCGTCCTCGACTACTTCGAACGCACCGTGATCCGTAGGACCGGCGCGCAGGTACGGGTCTCCCTTGCCGGTGACCTGCACCACTACGCCCGTTACGGCCAGATCGACGGCAGCGCGCAGAAGTTCACCGCCGGCGGTGGCGGCGCCTACCTGTCCGCCACCCACTGCCTGCCGCAGCATCTGGTGGTGCCGCCGCCGGCGTCCCGGGCGCCGGGCAAGACCGACCCACCAGCGCACTACCAGCTTGAGACGAGCTTCCCGGACGCGCCCACCTCCCGCCGGCTGGCCGCCGGCATCGTCCGCTTACCGGCGTTCGCGCCCGGTCTGGTGGGCCTGCTCGGCGGCATCCACCTGCTACTGGCATTCGCGATCGGCAGCACCGCCGGATCCGCTGCGCCAAGGGCCACCGGGCGCCTCGACGCCATCGCCGAGGGGTTGCGCGAAGCCGGCATCGGCGCTCTGTTCGCAGGCCTGGTCAACAACGTGCCGGGGCTGGTGCTGAGCCTCGGCGTCCTGGGCGCGGGAGTGGCCCTGACCAAGACCGGCCGTACGGCCCGGGGTGTGGGGATCGGAGCCGCGCACGGGCTGGCCCAGCTCCTCCTGGCGGTCGGCCTCCTGGCCGGCGTGGTGGCGGTGGTCGACCCGCTGCCGGGAACCTGGCTGCTGGCCGGCGTCCTGCCGCTGGTGATCGTGCTCGGCGGGCTTGCCGCCACCGAACTGCTCGCCGGTTACCTCTGGCTCGCCGACCGTCTCGCGGGCGTGAACACCAACGAGCTGTTCGCCGCGCAGGGAATCGCCGACTACAAGAACCTCCTGCGGCTGCACATCGGCTCGGACGGATCACTGACCGTCTACCCGGTCGGGGTCCGCACGGTACCGAAACGTTGGCGTTTCTCACCGGACGCGGCACCGGGCGCCCCCTGGTTCACCCCCGTTGACCGGCCGGTGGAACCGTTCCTCATCGAGCCGCCGATCAGCATCGCTCACGGCGGCCTGCCGGCCGTCCCGCCCCAGCACGCTCTCACCGGCGTTGAACCGACCAGCCCATAACGAAAATGCCGTAGCATGTCGAAGCGATGACACATTGGACCTTTAGATCCGGTACGCCCGAACCAGACGGTAGCTGGGGGCCGGCCGTGGACATTCGTTCCGACCAGCCCACGCCGGCTCGGATGTATGACTACTACCTCGGCGGCAAGGACAACTTCCCCGTCGACCGGGAAGCCGCCGAGAAGGTCAAAGAAGTCATAGGCGCGGAGATGACCTACGACGCCGCGTGGGAGAACCGGCTCTTCCTCCGGCGTGCCGTACGGTGGCTGGCCGAGGCAGGCATCGACCAGTTCATCGACATCGGCGCCGGTCTACCCACCCAGGGCAACGTGCACGAGATCGCCCAGCAGGTCATTCCGGACGCCCGTGTCGTCTACGTCGACAACGACCCGATCGTCCTGGCGCACGGCCGGGCGCTGCTGGCCAGCAACGCCACCACAACGGTGATCACCGCGGACCTGCGTAGCCCCGAAACAATCCTCGACCACCCCGAGTTACGCGCTCTGATCGACTTTTCCCGGCCGGTCGCCGTCCTGTTCATCGCCGTTTTCCACTTCGTCACCGACGAGGAGAACCCGGCCAGGATCATCTCCGTGTTCCGGGACGCGATGGCATCCGGCTCCTACCTGGCCCTGACACATGTGACCACGGACGGCCCGTCACCCGATCAGGTAGACCGTATCGAACAGGTGTACAAGAGCGCCGCTTCACCCGCCGTCTTCCGTTCACGCCAGCAGATCGAAGGCCTGTTCACCGGCTTCGAACTGGTGGACCCCGGTGTCGTCCGGACCTGGCAATGGCATCCGGGCGAGGACGACATACGCACTGACTGGGCGTTCGCCGGCGTCGCCACGAAGACCGCCGGATAGCGATCGCCAAAACCGCTGCGGTCAGTTGACGGCGGCCCGCAGCTGCTCGACCCGGTCCGTGCGCTCCCAGGTGAAGTCCGCGAGCTCGCGGCCGAAGTGGCCGTAGCTTGCGGTCTGCGCGTAGATGGGCCGCAGCAGGTCCAGATCCCGGATGATCGCAGCCGGGCGGAGGTCGAACACCGTCGAGATCGCCCGCTCGATCGCCGGCACCGGCACCTGCTCGGTGCCGAAGGTCTCCACGAACAGCCCGACCGGTTCGGCCTTGCCGATGGCGTAGGCGACCTGTAGTTCGACGCGGCGGGCGAGCCCGCTCGCCACGACGTTCTTGGCCACCCAGCGCAGGGCGTACGCGGCCGAGCGGTCGACCTTGGACGGGTCCTTGCCGGAGAAGGCGCCACCGCCGTGCCGGGCGTACCCACCATAGGTGTCAATAATGATCTTCCGGCCGGTCAGGCCCGCGTCACCCTGTGGACCGCCGATCTCGAAACGTCCGGTCGGGTTCACCAGCAGCCGGTAGCCGTCCACCTCGATACCGAGATTCTGCTCGGCCACCCGCTTGAGCTCGGGTTCGATCACCAGCGCCCGGACGTCCGGTGTGAGCTGCTGTTCCAGGTCGATGTCGGCGGCGTGGTGGGCGGAGACGACGACGGTGTCCAGCCGCACCGGCCGGTCCCCGTCGTATTCGATGGTCACCTGGGTCTTGCCGTCCGGGCGCAGGTAGGGCACGGAGCCGTCCCGGCGGACCCGCGCGAGCCGCTGGGCCAGTCGGTGCGCAAGTGTGATCGGCAGCGGAAGCCGTTCCGGGGTCTCGTCCGTGGCGTACCCGAACATCAGGCCCTGGTCGCCGGCGCCCTGACGGCCGAGCTCGTCCTGCTCGCCCTCCACCCGGGACTCGTAGGCGTTCTCGACGCCCTGCGCGATGTCGGGCGACTGTGAACCGATCGAGACGGTCACCCCGCACGTCAACCCGTCGAACCCCTTGGCGGACGAATCGTAACCGATTTCGATGAGCTTTCGGCGGACAACACTCGGAATATCAACATAAATCTCGGAAGTGACCTCCCCGGCAACGTGCACCAGACCGGTCGTCAGCAGGGTCTCGACGGCGACGCGGGACCGGGGGTCGCCGGCGAGAAAAGCATCGAGAACAGCGTCGCTGATCTGGTCGGCGATTTTGTCGGGATGCCCTTCGGTGACGGATTCCGACGTGAACAGTCGACGGGACACGGCTGCACCTCATCTCATGCGCAGGAACGCACCTGTTGTATGAATTTGCCGACCACACATACATATATATACATACATATCGGATGGTCGGCGCGAACCACACCGGTCCGGACCGAAGACAGTGGCGGGACGGACTCAGGAAGCCGTACAGATGGCCGAACTCGCCCCGGCGAAATCAATATGGGCCCGCGCTACGAGCGCCACCGGGATATACACGGTATCGACTTTCACACGCCGATCACGAGATCGTCAACATCATCGACACTGTGACTTGAATCACGTAAATTTTCTTGATACTTCCCGCGAAAGTGCTTTTTCGTTCACCCGCTGGCGAGCGCCCACTCCAGCAACCACTGGACGGCCTCGGTGTGGCGCCTCGCAGCGGTCAGATCGTCCCCCCAGACATACAGGCCGTGACGGGCGACCAGCACGGCCGGAGTCCCCGGATCCCGGATCGCGATCATCCGGTCACCGAGATCGGTCATGTTCTGGCTGTTGCTCACCACCGGGATCCGGACACGGTCACCGTCAGCGGCACGTCCCAGCGCCTTGAGCATCTCCAGGCCCTCGAACTCGACGCCGCCCGGCCAGCGGTCGGCGGCCCGCACCGACGCGATCGTGTGGACATGCACGACCGCACCCGCACCGGCGACTTCGGCGAGCCGCGCGTGCAGGGCGGCTTCGGCCGACGGCTGTCGGGTCGGCCCGACCGGCCGAAGGGCGCCCGCGGCGTCGACCACGGCCATGTCCTCAGGGCGTAGCTCGGACTTGTCCAGGCCACTCGCGGTGACCGCGAGCCGCAGCGGGGCACGACACAGCACGATCGACAGGTTCCCCGAGGTCGCCCGCATCCAGCCGAACGACGCGTAGCGCGCAGCCTCCCGGGCCAACGCCTCGCCCGCGGCACGCAGACCGACCGGCCACCTGTCGGTGCCAACGTCACCGGCGCCCACCGGATCACCGGTGCCCGGGTTGACGGTCTCCACGACCCGCAATCCTGCCGCCGGACGTACCCGACCGACCCCGGTCGGCGGCATATCGTGCTGTAGATGACTCCTGTCGGCCGACCTGTCTCCTGGACGGGGGACGGCATCCGCCTTCTCGACCAGACCGCACTGCCGGGGCGAGTCGTCCATGTCGACGTCACCGACGTGGACGCGCTCGTCGGCGCGGTCCGGCGGCTGGTCATCCGCGGTGCTCCCGCCCTCGGCGCCACCGGCGCGTTCGGGGTGGCCCTCGCCGCGGCCCAGGCCGACCACGAGAACTGGGATGCGGCAACCCTCGCCCAAGCCATCGGACGCATCCGCGACGCCCGTCCCACCGCCCTCGCGCTTGCTCTCGGCGTGGACGCTGCCCACCAACGGCTTGCCCACGGGATACCCGCGGTACTCGCATACGCCTGCGACCTGCTGGAACGGGACGAACGGGCGAATCGGGCGATCGGCGTGCACGGCGCGGACTGGCTACTGCGCAACACGGCCCGTACCGCCGGCACCACCCGCGGGACGACCCTTGACACCGCTGGCGGCAGCAGCGATACCAGTGGCGGAACCGGCCGCCGGCCGCTGCGTATCCTCACCCACTGCAACACCGGGGCACTTGCGACCGCCGGTTGGGGGACAGCGCTGGGCATCGTCCGCGAGCTGTACGCCCGCGGCGAACTAGAGATCGTCTATGTGGACGAGACCCGGCCGCTGCTGCAGGGCAGCCGCCTGACCGCCTGGGAACTCGATGTCGAGAACATCCCCCACCTGGTGCAGGTCGATGCCGCCGCCGCGGGGACGATCGTGCGCGGATTTGTCGACGCGGCTGTCGTGGGCGCCGATCGGATAGCCGCGAACGGCGACGTCGCCAACAAGGTCGGCACCCTCGGGGTGGCGCTGGCCTGCGCGTACGCGCGGATCCCGTTCGTCGTGGCCGCGTCCGCGTCGACCGTCGACCCCGCGACGGCGTCGGGCGACATGATCCCGATCGAGCTCCGGGACGGCGAGGAGGTGCTCAGCCATGCCGGATCGCGGGTCGCGCCGTCGCGGTCCCGGGCGCACAACCCCGCCTTCGACGTGACGCCCGCGAGCCTGGTGGACGCGCTCGTCACCGAACACGGGATCGTCGAGGTCGCACGTGGTCAGCGTCCGGAGCCACTCACGCCACCCCCGGCCGGCACCAATCCCCGGACTGGCGGCATGTCCCGAACTGGCGGCGCCTCCCGGACCGGCAGCGCACCCCGGTGGACCGGCAGCGATCCCTCGGCCGGCTGCGGTCCCTTGACGGGTGGCGGCGATCCCTCGGTCAGGCCGGCGGCAGGATCCTGACCTGGTCGAAGCCGCTCACCGCCGGATGATCGCCTACACCGCGATCGTGGTTCGGCTCACCCGGCCGGCGGACACCGACCGTCGACCAGCCGGCGGCGCGGGCGGCGTCCAGCTCGTCGACGAGGTCCGAGAGGAAGACCGTCCACTCCGGTGCAACCCCGGTCGCCGCGGTGATTGCGGCGTAGGACGGCGGCTGCCGTTTCGGACCGGCCGTCTCGGTGTCGAAGTGCCCGCTGAACAGACCGAGCAGGTCGCCGGCGGGGGTGTGTGCGAACCAGGCGCGCTGCGCGGCGACTGATCCGGATGAGAAGACGTAGAGGCGGCGCCCGGCATCGTGCCAGGACCGCAGGGCGGGAACCACGTCCGGGTACAGATGGGAGGTCAGCTCACCCACGGCGAAACCGGCTTCCCAGATCAGACCCTGCAATGTCTTGAGCGGGGTGACCTTCTCGTCCGCGTCGAGCCAGGTACCGAGCGCCGTGACGACCCGGGCGGTGTCCGCCGCCGGCTCACCGATCAGCTCCCGGACCTGCGCGAGCGCACGGCGAGTGTCCGGATGCTCGGAATGGCCGTCGATCCATGCGCCGAACCGCGCCCGCGAGTACGGGTAGAGCGTGTCGACGACGAAGGATGTTGCGCTGGTCGTCCCTTCGATGTCGACGACAACCGCCTCGGCGGTGACGGCGACGGCATCAGTCACCGGACATCGGACATCGGACATCATCCGGTCACCGTACGTCGGGCACTGGTCACCAGATATCGATCATCGGAAGGCGGTGGCCACGGTGTGCAGTGCGTCGAAGTCGGGGAAGCGGGAGGCGATGTCGCTGCCGGTGAAGTCGCCAACCCAGCCGTCGGGATCGTGGAAGAAGCGGATCGCGGTGAACGACGGATCGGCGCCCATGTCGAACCAGTGCGTGGTACTGGCCGGCACTGACAGCAGGTCGCCCGCCTCACAGAGCACCGCGTGGACCTCGTCACCGATGTGCAGGTAGAAAATGCCGGCGCCGTCGGCGAAGAAGCGCACCTCGGCATCGGCATGGGTGTGCTCGGCAAGGAACTTCGCCCGCGCGGCGGCGGCGGTGGCCGCCCAGTCAGGCGCCCCGGTCGGATGCAGGGCCGCCACGTCCACGAGGACGAAACCCTGCTCGGCGACAACCTTGTCCACGTGCTCGCGGTAGGCGGCGAGCACGGCGTCCTGGCCGGCGCCGGGCGAGAGCTCCACGGTCGCCCACTGTTCGAACCGGACCCCGATCGAGGTGAGGGCAGCGAGGATCTCGTCCGGTCGGTCGGTGTCGCGCAGCACCCGCCCCGGGTCACCGTCGGGCCAGGTTGTGAGATGCGCCATCAGGGGCTCCTCCGGTCGTGTCTGTGACGGGCGTTGTTCCACGGTTCCGCAGTCCCAGTGTGAAGCCGGAGATGCGCCACCGCTGGCGGTCCACACACCGGCGTGCGATGGATGTGGCCCACGGTGTGGACGGCGTAGACGTCCGGCAACTCGTTCGATCGTGAAGGATCCGTCCGCCGGGCATCCGTCATCGCACCGGGACGGTGACTCCGCCGCTGAACGGACCGTCGTGGAGCTCCAGATGATCGGGTGTGGCGTCGACGGGAATGTCGAAGACGAAGGTGCCGCTCACCGTCTCGCCCTCGGAGATGTTCCCCCAGAGCTCGTTGGAGAAGGCCGCCCGGGACAGCAACTGGTCGGAGCCGTGCCTTGCGCCGGCGGTGTCGTAGAGACTCTGCGAGGCCAACGAAAGGGTCCGGTCCGAACCGCCGATGTTGCTGGCTGTCACCGCAGCCAGGCAGTACTGGCCGTCCGGGTGTCTGGGGAAGAACCCGACCTTCAGCTCGTCGACACCACACTGGACGTTCGTCACGGTGAACTGGAGCTGGCCGTCCCGGACCGGGACACCGATGCCGGGGATCGCCGTCACCGACGGTGAGGGCGTAGCTGCCTGGCTGGTGGGGATGGCGCCGGAAGGCCCGCCCGTGTCGTTTCCGCCGAGGCTGTTGAGGACCACCCAGCCGACCAGCAGCACGAGCGCTATCAGGGGAGCGAGCAGCCACCACCGGCGGGACCGCTGTCGCGGCGGCGGCGCGCTCGGGTACCAGAGATGCGGCGCACCGGCGGGCTGGCCGAACTGCGCGGGCTGGCCGAACTGGTCGGCCGGGTAACCGGTGGGGAAGGCCGGGGAGCCGACCCAGGTCGGCGGTGGGACCGCTGCCGCCATCTGCTGCGTCCGGCCGAGTACCTGGTCGATCGGCGTTGACGCGTTCACGTCGGCGTTGCCGTCGACCAGGCGGAGCAGCAGGTCACGCGCGGCCGGCCGAGACCGCGGATCCTTGGTCAGCGCGGTCTCGACGATCCGGCGCAGCGGCTCGGCGAGACCGGCCAGATCCGGCGGCTCACTCACGATCCGGGCACCCAGGTCGGCATCGGCCTCCGGTCCGAAACGCCCCGGTTCGACGAACGGATGCCGGCCGGTGCCGGCATAGGCGACCAGCAGACCCCAGGTGAAGATGTCCGCGGCCGGGCCGACCGGGTGGTCGAGGATCTGCTCCGGCGCCATCCATCCGGACGTCCCGAAGATCATCCCACGGTCCAGGTCGTGCCACACCACCCCCGCGGGCTTGGCGATACCGAAGTCGATCACCCTCGGTCCCGACAGGGACATGATGACGTTGGCCGGTTTGAGGTCACGATGGACGATCCCCGCGCGATGGATGGCCGTGAGCGCGGTGGCCACGCCGATCGCGGTACCGGTCAGGGTCGACGCCGGCAGCGGGCCGTCCTCCATGACCACGCGGTCCAGACGCCGTCCCTCGATGTACTCGGTGACCAGGTACGGCGGGTTCGCGTCCGGGTCCGCGTCAAGCACAGAGGCGGTGCAGAAGGGCGATACCCGCCGCGCCGCCGCCACCTCGTGGCGGAACCGCTCCCGGAAGTCCAGCTCGGCGGCGAGCTCCGAGCGGATCACCTTGACCGCGACCGGCCGGCCGAGGGTGTCACGCCCGAGATAGACGGTGCCCATACCGCCGCTGCCCAGGCGAAAGTCCAGCACGTACCTGCCGACGGACGCCGGATCACCCACGTCCAGCGGCTCCAGCGGCTGCGCCGTCGCCCCACCCCCGGCACGACCTGGCAACGTCACGTCTGCCGCCGCCGCACCGATACACGCCTGCTCATAGCCCCATCGTCACCCATCCGGGGCCGGACGAGCAGGTCGGCTCCGCAACGACGGCCGCTGCGACGGGGTATCGGACAGCGGACTGTCGTACAGCTGACTGTCGTGGAGTGGGCTGTTGTACGGCTGGCTGTCGAACAGTGGGCGCAGCGGCATCCCCGCCCGCCCGCCGGCGCGTCGCACCGCCAGCACCTGGTGGATCTGCGCCTGACCAGCTTCGAACATCAACGCGGAGCCGGCCATGTACAGCAGCCACACCCGGGCTCGGCCTTCACCGGCCTCGGCCACGGCCGCCTCCCAACGCTCCTCAAGATTACGCACCCAGGCTCGCAACGTCAGGGCGTAGTGCTCGCGCAGGTTCTCGACGTGCCGGAGCTCGAAACCGGCTGCCTGCATGACGCTGACAATCGCACCGGCCTCGTGCAACTCCCCGTCGGGAAAAACGTACCGCGCGACGAAGTCACGCCCGGCCGGCAGGGGCAGCGGACCGAGCCGCGGGCGGTTACGTGCCTGACCGGCCGGGTCACCGGGAAAGGCGATTCCATGGTTGAGCAGCCGGCCCGCCGGCCGCAACAGGTTGAACAGGTTGCGAAAGTAGACCGGCAGCATCGCGGCGCCGACGTGCTCCACCATCCCGACCGAGCTGATCGCGTCGAACGGGCCGTCGGCGACGTCCCGATAGTCCTGCAGCCGGATCTCCAGGCGGTCGGCCAGACCCGTGTCGGCGATGCGCCGCCTGGCGAGGTCCGCCTGCTCCCGGGAGACGGTGACACCTACTCCCTCCACCCCATGGTGGCGGGCCGCGTGCAACAGCAGGCTGCCCCATCCGCATCCGACGTCGAGCATGCGCATCCCGGGCCGCAGACCGAGCTTGCGGCAGACCAGCTCGTGCTTGGCCTCCTGGGCTGCGTCCAGCGGTGTCGTGTCCAGCGGTGTCGTGTTGGACGCTGCCGCGCCCAGCACCGCGTCCGCCTCCGGGCCGGACGGTGCCGTGTCCGGCTCCGCGCCCGGGCCGGACGCCCCCCACAATGCACACGAATACGTCATGGACGCACCGAGCACCAGTCGGTAGAAGGCGTTGGACAGGTCGTAATGATGGGCGATGGCGTCGGCATCGCGCTGTCGGCTGTGCCGGCGTCCGCGCAGCCGCGCCTCGTCCGCGGGCGGCGGCGGGGGCAGCGGCCCGAACTGACGGAGCAGGGCCGCCGCGCCGCGCAGCACCGCCCGGGTCGGTCGCGCCGATCCCAGGTGGTGTCGCAGCTCGAGAGCGTCGAAGATGTCGCCCTCGACATCGATCTCGCCAGCGACATATGCCCGCGCAAAGCCCAGTTCGTCCGGGCGGAACAGCACCCGACGCATCGCCTCGGGCGTACGGACCACCACCTGAGTCGCGCTTTGCGGCCCGAAGCCCGACCCGTCCCACAATTGGATCCGCACCGGTGGTTTCGGCCCGACCAGACTGTTCAGGATGTCTGCCACCGTACGGGCCACCGCGGTGTCCGGCGCCGCGTTTCGGTACGCGGCGTTTCGGAACGCCGTGTACCGGGATACGTCCGTCCGGGGCCCGGCAGTTCGGGACTCGGCAGTTCGGGGCCCGGCAGTTCGGAACTCGGCAGTTCGGGACATAGCATCGTCGCACTGACTCACCGGCATACACCTCCGCGCAGGCCGTATCCAGATCCGTGGAGAGCTCCCGTCGAGAGCTCATCCACTGTGCAGCCTGCACCCATCATTACCGGTGTGCTGCCGATGAGCCCGCGCAACGCATCGCCGGCCGGGATGCCCGGCTGTAGGGATCGCGGATAGATGAGCATTCGGCCTCGTAGTTGAGCACTACATGAGCAGTGGGCCGCGAGCTATTTGAGCAGTCACTCGTAGTTGTCCGTTCCCGGTGAGGTCGGGACCTTCTCGCGAAGCCGTGTCGGACCTGGCCGATTCCCGGATGATCTGAGCTGTGCGTGGCCGACATGCCCGGTCTGTCGCTCTTGTGGTGGCTGCGTGTCTCGGTTGAGCTGGCTTTTCTCACTGGATCTTGCGCGTGCCAGGCATGCGCCCATGGGTGACGTGGTGGACACGCAAGGTGTGACGTCGTCGGATGTCGGGGAGTTCGAACTCTTGTGGGTGGAGAGCGACCGGGAGGTGCGCCGGCCGCTCGCGTCGGTGAGCACGATCGCGTTTGAAGACGTCGCTCCGGTTCGGGACTTTCCGTCCTACCGGGGGCAGCGGCACTTCCCGGGGTTGTACTGGTCGGCGACGATGGGGCGCCATGTCTGGTTCGAGTCCTGGCTGGAGCGTGACCATGCGATGCTCCTCGACTTCGACCCGCTGGTCGTGGGGTTCGCGTCGCAGCCGTTCTGGCTGCGGTGGCGGGACAGTGCGCCGGGCGGCGCGCGGTCGCACGCGCCGGACTACTTCGCGCGGGCGACGGACGGATCGGGGCTGGTGGTGGACTGCCGGCCGGTGGACCTGGTCGATGCGCGGTCGGCGGAGTCGTTCGCCGCGACGCGGCGGGCGTGTGAACAGGCCGGGTGGTCGTATCGGCTGGTCGGCTATCTCGACGGGGCGCGGGTGACCAACCTGCGCTGGCTGGCTGGCTACCGGCATCCCCGCTTCGGCGAGCCTTCCGGTCTGACTGCCGCGGTCGCCACCGCGTTCGCGGTGCCGGCGCCGTTGACGAGGCAGGCCGCGACGGTCGGCGATCCGATCGCCGTGCTGCCGGTGGTGTTCCACCTGCTCTGGCGCGGGCGGCTGACAGCGGACCTGTCCGTGCCGCTAAGCGATCGGACGCTGGTGCGCCGAAGCGGGCGGGCATGAGCGGGCCGCGCGGGGTCTTGCGGGTCGGCGACCGTGTCCGCGCCGAGGGGCGGGTGCAGACGGTGGCCGGGCTGGCTGGAACGGCGGTCACGCTGGTCGACGAGCGGCAGGTCGTGTCCTTGGTGATGTTCTCGTATCTGGTCGGTTCCGAGGGCTTCGAGCTGCTGGAGTCCGGGCCTGACGCTCCGGGTCTGCCGCCGTTCGGACTGTTGGACACCGTCCCGGAGGGTGTGTTGGCGCGGGCCCGGTTCTTCGAACGCCACCTGACCGAGGTGGAGACCGGTGTCCCACCGGACGCGCCGGAAGGGACGAGACCGCGTCCGGAGCCTGATCCGGCCTGGCGCACGCTGCAGGAACGGATCGCGGCGAAGGCCGCGGAGCTGACCGCCGCGGGCACGGCGGTGTCGGAGGCGACGCTGAGACGCATGCGGACCCGGTGGCGGGAGCAGGGAGTCTGGTCGATCGCCGGGCGACCCGCGGCTCGGCGCCGGCGGCTAAGCGGTGCGACGAGCGGCTGGTCGCGGCGGTGCACGAGATGCTCGCGGCCCAGGAGGACGCCTCGACCGGCACCCGCGGCCGGGTGATGCGCCAGGTCGAACGGCTCCTGACGAAACGGCACGGCGAGGGCGTGGTGCCGGTTCCCCCGCGCTCGACGTTCTACCGACTGATCAACGACCTTGCCCATGGACAGCACAGCTTCGGCCAGGCCACCACACGCAGGTCGCAGGCACGACGGCCGGAAGCGCCGTTCACCCCGACGACGGCAGCCAGGCCGGGGGAGATCGTCCAGATCGACACCACCCCGCTGGACGTGCTCGCGGTCCTCGACGACGGGGTGACCGGCCGGGTCGAGCTGACAATCGCGGTCGATGTCGCCACCCGCGGCATCTGCGCCGCCGTGCTACGGCCGGCGGGAACGAAGGCGGTGGACGCGGCGCTGCTGCTGGCGCGGATGCTGGTGCCCGAACCGCTGCGACCGGGCTGGATCGACGCGCTGCGGATGTCGGCGTCGCTGATCCCGCACGCCCGCCTGATGGGCCTCGACGCGCGCCTTGAACACGCCACGGCGAAACCGGTGATCGTCCCGGAGACGATCGTGATCGATCACGGCAGGGTGTTCGTCTCCGAGACGTTCCTGACGGCGTGTCGGACGCTGGGTGTCTCGGTGCAGCCGGCGAGGCCGGCGACCCCGACGGACAAGGGCGTCGTCGAACGGACCTTCTCCTCGATCAACACACTGTTCTGCCAGCACGTCGCCGGCTATGTCGGGTCCAACGTCACCGAGCGGGGAGCCGACGTCGAGGCCGCGTGGACCCTGCCCGAACTGGCGGACCTGTTCGCCGAATGGATGATTACCTGCTGGCAGACCCGTCCTCATGACGGGCTACGCACCCCGTTCCTGTCGGGGCGGGCGCTCTCGCCGAACGAGGCATACGCGCTGCTGGTGGCCCGGTCCGGATATCTGCCGGTCTGCCTGGACGGTGACGACTACGTCAAGCTGCTGCCGGTGGAATGGCGGAAGATCAACGACTATGGGATCCGGATCGACTACCGCACCTACGACTGCGTGGAGCTGGATCCCTACCGTCGCCAGCCGTCGGGCGTCGAGACGAGGGGCGGGCTCTGGGAGGTCCACCACGACCCCTACGACCTGTCCCACGTCTGGGTCCGTGACTCCCGGCAGGGCGGCTGGATCACGGTTCCGTGGACCCGGCTGGGCTCGATGTCGGCGCCGTTCGCGGACTTCACCTGACGGCACGCCCGCGCGCTGCTGGCCGCCCCCGGACAGTGAGGTCCCCGCCGACGATCCCGTTGACGTGCAGGAACCGCAGCAGCGACCGCAACCCGCCCACTTCCCGGACCACCCGGGCCGGGTTGCTCAGCGCCAGGTCACGGACGAACGCGACGACTTCGGCCGCGGTCAGCCGGCTAAGATCAAGACGGCCGTCGACGAGCTGGGCGGTCAGGAACGGCCGCACCGTCCGCACGTCGCGGTCGACGGTCTTCGCCGCGAGTCCCCTCTCGCGGGCGAGATAGGCCGCATAGCTGGCCAACAGGACCTCGACCGGGTCCGCCGACGGTGTCGAGGCGGCGGCCGGCGGCACTGCGCCGACGCTGCGCAGAAAGGCCAGCAGCGGACCGAAACGGCCAGCCCGCACCCGTAACGAACGCCCGGCCGCGTGCCGCCAGGCGATGATCTGCTCGGCGGCGCTCTCGTCGAGCGCGGCGACGGCGACCCCGTGCGCGGACAGCCACCGGCCGGCCTGCACCAAGAGCCGCAGATGCACCGCGACGACGCTGACCGCGTAACCCTGCGCGGACAGCCAGGTCGCGTAGCCGTCCGCGTAGACCGCCAGCGGGCCCGACACGCGAACCCCCCACCATCTGCCCCCACCCGGCCGCCTCGCCGCGACCGACCGCCGCTTCTACACGAACTTCGTCCGCCGGCTCCCCGCAGAGCTCGATGACTACCTGCACCACCAGGGCCGCCGCATCCTGTCCCACGCCAACATCCGCGAGCCCCTCGAATGGGAACCCCCCGTCGACTGGGTCAGCCCCGTCCGCTGGCCAGGACCCGACCCCGACTCGGTGCCCCGCGGCGCCCAATGGGCCCGGGGACACCAGCCCACACCCCAGCGGCCCCACCGACCGACCCGCCGCACCCGCCCAGCACCGAACAGCTGCGCGCCTATGTCGCCCAGGGCCTCGGCCCCCATCAGATCGTCAAAACGACTCGCTGCCCACCACCTCTGATCAGCCGGCTCCTCGTTCAAGCCGGACTCGCCCGACCGGCCACCCGAGACGTCCTGGCCACCCTCGACCCGGCCTGGCTCCGCCACGAATACGAACACAAACGCCGTTCCCTCCACGACATCGCCGGCGAACTCGGCATCCACGGCAAAGACCTCAGCGTCCACGCCCACAGCATCGGCATCCACACCCAGCGCGGCGCCCGCGGCCGCCACGTCCTCGGCGCCCACGGCGGCCCCGACGCGTTCCCGCCGACCGTCTGGGCCGCCTTCACCGGCTTCCAAGCCGAACAACGCATCCGACGCCTCCTGGCCACATCCGGACACACCAGCCTCAACCAGGCGGCCAGAGCCCTCGGCACGAAACAACCCAGCCTCACGGCCCAGATCCGCCGGCTCGAACACGCCGTCGGCGCCGAACTCCTCCACCACGGCCCCGAACACAGCACCATCACCCTCACCGCGGCCGGCGAACAGTTCGCCCGCGACGTCCAACCCGCCCTCGCGCTACTCGACGAGCATCGAGGTCACGACGATCGCTCCACGGCCCACACATAGGCTAGACGGACCCACCAGCTAGACCTGATCTTGACCCCAGGGAACCGCCCCGTGGCCGCCGGAGTACTGATCGCGGAGAGCCTCCGCGTCGGGACAATCTTGGACGACCTGTCGCTCATCGTCCGGAAGATCCAACGATCGGCGCCGGGGAACGCCACCGCCGATCAGCCACCCGTCTGGACGCTGATCTACTTCGACGTCGCTGACGCCTGGGCCGAGGTCCTGGCCAATCAGCTAAGCCAGGCCCTAGACGACGCGCCCGTGTGGTATATAGACCTGCATACCGCACAGGAGACCTTCATCGTGTTCCCCAACCGGATCATCCGCTACCGACGGGGCGACCCACAGGGGCGCGCCGATGCCGAGGAATACGGCCGCTCCCATGGCATCCCCGACTCGCAACTCGACTGGCCAACCTGACCTTCCACCAGCGAGAAGCTCGCTCAGGACCCTCGACTTTTACTCCGAGGTCTGGCACCGAGGCGACCAGCGAGCACCGAAAACGGCCAAATAGCCGCAACCTAGGGACGTCCCGGCTGGCCAACAAGGCCATCTGGGCAGCTCGGGCTGGCCATGCTCACCCGACCCCTACACCTGGCAGGCTGCTTTGCATGGCGCCCGATGATCCGTTTCAGGTTGACAGCGCAGTGCTGGTAGTGTGTCCCGATCTGAGGGACGCCGAACTCAACGAGCTGTTCGGCGCGTCGTGGCCGGACCACAGACCTAGGTCGTTTGCGCCGGTTGCAGGCTCCTCCGTTGATCTTCCGTCGGTGACCTCCTGCCGGGGTTTCCCAGACTTCGTGGCGCTAGGCGCAGTGCTGACCTACCGGGTTCCGGTGGCAGTTCTGCGTGAAGGTGTGGCCTCACATCTCGATGACAGCCGGCCCCGGGGATGCGGGTCGTCGTCGTTGGAGGACCTCGACCGCCGCCTACACCGGTCGCGGCGTCCCCGCCCTCTGCCGCCCGACGGTCCGTCGTGCATGACCGGGCCGCCTTCAAAGCCCGCCGCCAGAAACAAGGACACGACTACGTCGAAGCCCGCCTCATCGCCCCCGGCGCCGCTCCGTCTGCGGCCCGCCGATCTGGCTGCGTGACACCCTGAACACCAACGGATCGGGCAGACACAAGGGTGAGGAGGTAGCGGAGGCGATGGCTGAGGCTCGCGGTGAGGGCGACCCGCCGGTTGCCGACCGGTCGCTGAGCCGTACAGGTAAGCGCCGAATCCTGTGGCAGGAACTGCCACCTGAGGTTCGCCGCGGGATTGAGTCATGTGTGGGCGCGTCGGTGATCGGGGCGGTGAGCCAGCCTGGAGGGTTCTCCGAGGGGCTCGCGTCACTGCTGGCTCTGGCGGACGGTCGTCGGGTCTTCGTGAAGGCGGCCAGCCGTGTGGGAGCGTCCGCGGTTGCCGAGTTCCACCTCCGCGAGATCGCGATCACTGCCCGTCTGCCAGCGGTGGCCCCTGTGCCTCGGCTCGTGGACTCCTACGACGACGGCGTGTGGGTCGCCGGCATCTACGCCGAGATCCAGGGCCGGCTTCCCAGCCGGCCGTGGCGGCACGGCGAGCTGAGTCGCGTCCTCGACGCCTTGACCGCGCTGAGCACCGACCTCACCCCCGCGCCGGTCGACCCGGCCCTCTTGGCTGCGCCGCGACTCGGTGGGTGGCGGGCACTGGCGCAGAGCGCTGGGGGTGGGGCCTTGGCGTGCCTTGCCGCGATCACGCCCTGGGCCGCTGACCGCATCGACGACCTGGTCACGTTGGAGGCGGATGCGGACCGGGACCTGGCAGGCCGGACGCTCCTGCACGGTGACCTGTATGGGTTCAACATCCTGCTGGGCGTCGACGGTGTATCCGCCGTTGACTGGCCGCACGCCTGGATCGGCGCTCCCTTCTGCGATGTCGTGACGCTGCTGTCGAGCGCGTCGATCGACGGCGTCGACCCGGAGCAGTACGCCCGTGACCACCCGCTGATCAAGGACGTCGATCCGCGTCACGTCGACGTCCTGTTGGCCGCGCACTCCGGCTTCCTCCTCCGCTTGGTCACGACGGCGGACCCATCAGCCGACCCCAGCTTGATCGCGATGGCTTCCGCGCTCGGCGTCGCCTCCCTGCGTTGGCTACAGGAGCGCGGCCTTGGTTCGAGGGCTCGTCGGTAGCCACGGACGGTCGCAGCCGTTGGGGGTATGGAGGCAGCGGCCCCGCGCAGTTCACCCTGGCCACGGGGACCGTCATGGCGACCGTGGCGTAGGTCCCATTGTTGATCTTTCGCCGGATGGCGCGGTGCCGGGTGATTCCTCGATGCCCGCTGTACCTGGCAATTGCCAGGAAGGTGCTAAAGATTGCCGGGAATTGCTAGATCAACCCGGGCGCCTACACCGGTGCTGGCTCGCAGTCTGACGTGGATCGCGGCACGTCGCGGAGAATGGCTGGTCGGACTCGCCAACGTCGCCGGTGACGGCGGCGTGCACGCCTTCATCCTGGACACGACCGTGCACCCGGACGAGCGCCGCCAAGGGCTCGGGATACGTCTGGTGCGGGCTGCCGCGGACGAGTCGAGGGCACGCGGTGCCGAGTGGCTGCACGTCGACTACGAACCACATCTCGAGCCTTTCTACGAGCGATGCGGGTTCCGGCCAACCGCTGCGGGTCTCCTGCGGCCGCGAGGCCGGATACTGCTACGTTCCGTAGCTGACAATGAAGATCAACCCGTGCGAAGACCCCGCGGCGCCTGCTCATCTATCCCGACCGCACGGCCCATGACGCTGCTCAGATAGGCGCGAACTCCCAGGACCTGCTGCTCATTTTCAAGCGATCCCTACACCGGCGGTCAGGATGTCGACTGTGTCAGGTCGTAGACAGTCTGCCCTCCCACGGTCTTTGCGGTGAAACTGTTTTCCACCCAAGACGTGATCTCGCTGAACCCGCGACCGAATCCGCCGAATCCGTCCGATCCGTCGCCCGCCGCGGGTACGGCACCTGCGGATGCTCCCGGTGCGGCTCCCCTGCCGGCACCGCCGGCACCGCCGCCCGCGATGTAGTAGTGGATGTCGCCGGCTGCGACATATTGTTTGAACTGGGCCAGGGTGGGCGCAGGATCGTCACCGTTGAATCCGCCCATCGCCATGATGGCCGTACCGCTGGCCAGCTCGAGCGAACCGGCGGTCTGGGATCCGGACGTCGCCGCGGCCCAGCGATAGCTCTCCTGACCGTTTCTGAGCAGTTGGACGACTTCGGAGTCGGCGGTCGCACCGCCATCGAGACCACCGCCGAAACCACCGCCGTCCTGCGATCGGCCGTTCATTGCACCATCCATCGCACCGTTTGTCGGACCGCTCCTCGGACCGAAGGTCCGGCGAACCATCCCGCCGGGGAACTGGCCACCAGCTGTCGCGGGTCCGGCGCTGGGGATCGGCCCGGAGTGGGGGGTCGAGACGGTTTCGACGGCATAAACGGCCGAAGGAGAGCCCAGGGCGACCGCAACCGCCACAGCCACACCTGCCGCGGTGATGGTGAGCAGCCGGCGGCCGACCAGCAGGGCAAGGGCACCGACGATCGCGGCCGCAACAACGACGAACCGCAAGGCCGGGTACCAGTCGGGAGTGCGATCCAACAGTACGAACGACCACGCACCGGTGGCCCCGACCGCCGCCGCCATCAGCACCCGGGAAACCCAGGAATCCCGTGTTCGCCACAGGGCGGTCCCGCCGAAAACAATCAGACCACTGATCCCCGGTGCCACCGCGATCGTGTAGTAGGGGTGGATAATGCCGCTCATATAGCTGAACACACCGCCGGTGACGAGTGTCCAGGCGCCCCACAACAGCAGACCGGCGCGGACGCGATCTGTGCGCGGAGCCCGGCGGGTCGCCCACAAGCCACCCACCAGCACTATCAACGCCGCCGGCAGCAGCCAGGAGATCTGGGTGGCCATCTCGCTGTTGAACAACCGGTTCCAGCCGGCGGTGCCACCGAACATACCGCCACGGCCGCCGCCACCGAACATGCCACCACCGGGACCGCCGACATCACCAGGACCCGTCAGCTGGTTCATGTACGCGGGAATGCCGGGTGGGAGCTGGCCCTGGGGCGGGTTGACGAACAGGGCCCGGCCGGCACCCCCGCCGGGATTCCCACTGCCGCCGGGATTCCCACTGCCGCCGAAGATACGGCCAAGACCGTTGTAGCCGAAGGCGAGCTCGAGGATGCTGTTGTTGGTCGACCCGCCGATATAAGGCCGGGAGCCCTTCGGCCACAGCTCGACGGCCGCCACGTACCAGCCGGCGGAGACGACGATCCCGACCGCACCGGTCAGCAGGCCGAGCAGCCGCCGGCCGATGGATGTGGGCGCGGCCACCAGGTACACAAGCCCGAATGCCGGGACGGGCAGGAACGCCTGCATCATCTTCGTCAGGAAGGCGAAACCGATCGCCACACCCGTCAGCGCAATCCAGCGAAAGCTGCCGTCCTCGGTCGCGCGCACTACACAGTAGGCCGCGACGACGAGCAGCAGCACCAGCAGCGCGTCGGGATTATTGAAGCGGAACATCAGCACTGCGACGGGTGTCAGGGCGAGGAGGGCACCGGCGAGCAGACCGGCCCGCGGCCCGATCCAACGACGAACCGCCAGATACAGGGTGCCGACGGCCGCCACGCCCTCGAGCGCGTTCGGGACGAGCATGCTCCAGCCACTGAAACCGAAGATCCGCCCGGACAGTCCCATCACCCACAATGAGGCCGGCGGTTTGTCGACGGTGATGAAGTTCGACGAGTCGAACGAGCCGAAGAACCACGCCTTCCAGCTGTGCGTGCCGGCCTGGACCGCCGCTGCGTAGAAACTGTTGGCATAACCGGACGCGCCCAGTCCCCATAGGTAACCGACGGCAGTGGCGGCCAGCAGGACGAGCAGTGCCAGGCGTATCCACCATGGGTCCGCCATACGTCCCCGCAGTGGTCGGGGCAGTCGGATCGGTGGCCGACCCGCCGTCTGTCGCGGTGTCTCCTGTTCGGGGGCGGATGGCCCGGCGCTGGTGTCGACCGAGGTCCAGTCAAGGCCGCCGACGCTCGTGCTCATCGTGTGATCAGGCCAGTGGGAGCGTTACCGCCCGACCTACCGGATCCACCAGGTCCGTCGGGTCCGCCCGACCCGCCGGGGCCGCCGTCCGGAAGACCGGAACCGCCGCCCAGCTGCACGATGCACTGCCGGAACGCCTCACGGACCTTGGGGTCCGTCAAGTCCGGACGTGACGGGGCGTTGCCGCCGTCAACCGTGACACCCTTGCTCTGCAGGCATTCCTGAAGCTTGCTCTGGTCAACCGCCAGCCCGGGGCGGCCTTGCGGTCCCCCGCCGCCTGGGAACCCGCCGTATCGGCCGCGGCCTTCCCCGAATCCGCCGGAGGGGATCCGGCCGTATCCCGTCCCGTCGCCGGGGAACTCGCCCGCGGCAAAGAACCGGTCTGCGGCCTGGCGGGTGCTGTCCGTCCCCACGCCGGCGGCTAGGACGGCGGCGCCGGTGCCCAGGACCACGGCGATCACCGCGGCGGCCGCGATCAGTCCGTTGCGCCGCCGATGGGAGCCGCCGGCTCCACCCGGCCGTCGGCCCACCGCGCCGGCGGCGGCCGTGCCCACGGCCGTGCCGGGGCCACCGGGGCCACCGGGGGCGGGCAGCGCCGGCTGGCCCGAGCCAACCCACCACGGCGCGGTCACCGGAGGGGACCCAGGCACCTCCGATGGCGCGGCGTGGACCAGCGCGACCACATTTGCGACCGACGACGCGGGGCCGATCACATCAGCTCGTGCCTGTGCCCCGAATTCCGGTGGGACATCGGCACCAGGTGGCGTGACCAGCACCACAACGGCGTCACTCGGCCTGGTCGCAAGGATCGGCAGCAGTTCCCGGTCGTACATCGTCACAACCAGAATCGTCCGGACCGTCGCAATCGGTGGCTGCATCCAGGACAGCCCGTCACCAGCCGGACTGGCCGAGCCAGCCGGACTGGCCGGACTGGCCGGCGGCGACTCCTCGAACGGCGGCTCGCTCGACGGAGGAAGAACGTCATAATCGGGCCCGAGCGCTTCCGCGATCATGCCCGGGTCTGCGGGGAGCCCCAGACTCAACCACACACGTGTCATATGCATACCGTCGCTGTCACGCCTGAGGGAAAGCTTTCAGGAACCTGGGGACTTCCTTGTAGATCGTGCCTATCGGCGCAGCTTAAGGACTTCTCTCCCTCGAGCGACGGGGACCTGGGCCTTCCAGACAGCCGTACCGGCAGCACGCCGTACGCCCCGACGCGGTCCTGCCTCGGCGCGACCCCGGGTCAACATCTTCTCCCCCATCATGATCGAAATTAAGTTGACCATCAGTTGTCCGATGGATATTCCGTTGCTCTTTTTGTGAGCAACTTGTGTGATGAGCAGAACATAAATCCACCTCACAGCACTCTCACAAGGAGTCATACAGGTTCAGTCGCATCGGGGAGCGTCATGAACATCGATACCGGCAGCACGGACACGGCCATGACCGCAACCACCGAGCTGGCGATCAATGTGGTGGACGGCGCGGCCGCGCCACAGTGGATCGTCGTGCTGACCGGCCTGGCCGCGCTTGCGGCCGTCGCGCCCAGATGGACCTGGCGCAACAGCGGTCATCTCGACACCATCGCGCACGAGGGTGGTCATGCGCTCGTCGCCTACCTGCTCGGGTACTGGGTCTTCGGCGTATGGCTGTTCTCGGACACCTCCGGTCTCACCGGCTCGTACGGACGACCGAGCCGGGTGGCCAGCTTCCTCGTGTCGGCAGCCGGTTACACCGCGCCGTCAGTACTCGGACTGGGCGCGGCAGCCCTGCTCAGCGCCGGCCACGTCACAGCGACGCTGATGCTCACCGTCGTGGCGCTGGCCGCGCTCTTCCTCGTCATCCGCAACAACTTTGGGATCATGCTCGTCAGCACGACCGCCGGGGTGGTCGTGCTGGCGCTGCGTTCGGCGTCCGCGGGGACGCAGAGCGTGCTCGCCTGTTTCCTCACCTGGTTCCTGCTGCTGTCCGGGCCCCGATCCGTCCTCGACCTGCGCCGGCAGCGCAGGAACGGACCGTCCTCATCGGATGCGGACGCCATGGCCGAGCTCACGGGCATCCCCGGCGGGATCTGGGTTGCCGGCTTCGGCCTGCTCGGTGTCCTGTGCCTGTTCCGTGGAACAGCCCTGCTCCTGAGCTGACCGTCTTGAGCTGACCATCCTGGCCGCCCTTACCGGTCACGCGGGGATCCGGCTGACGACCTGTGTTGCCCGCAGGCCCGGATACCCGCAGGCCCGGATACCCGGCACCGGGCGGCGCAGCCAGGACATGATCAAGCTGCGGATCCGCCCTGAGAAACACTGTCGTGCTATGCCGACAACAACACCAGTCATCGGCCTGACCACGCCGTCCTGTCGACGGCGGGTCCGGAAAGGCGCCAGATCGCGTACCTGCGCGCCATGGCTGCCCGGTTCTGCGCGGCGCGCGTACCCGCCTGCATGGCGCGCACGCTCCACAGCCCGGCTACATGAGAGGCAAAGGCGCTCAGGCCGTCGTCGGTCACGCCAGCCCAGCAGGCCAGCCCGGCCGCCCACTGCTCAGCTAGCTGCGGGGGATGTCCCGCGCCGACAAGCCGGATGACCATGAATGCGGCGTCCACCCAACCGGCACCCTGGGCTGGCCAGCCCCAGTCGACCACCCAGACGCGAGATTCTTCGATCATGAACTGATGGGCGTGCAGGTCTGTGTGGATCAGTCGGTCGCCGGCTACGGCGTCGGCTACGGTGCTCACGTGGACGGCTGCCCTAGCGACGTCCCATCCAGGGAAGGTGCTCGCTGGCAACGCCTCTAGTGTCCTGCGCCGGAAGTTTCCACGATTAAATAATATGATG